>CAWULH010000022.1:0-9752 GCA_963923215.1 uncultured bacterium | reverse complement strand
TACATATGCCACTTCAATCTGGTTCGGACCGAATCCTTCAAAGTATGCGTCGTTCTTATCGACGAGAACGTTATTTAGGAATCATTGATCGGGTACGGAATGCAATTCCAAATGCGACCATTACAACCGACATCATTGTCGGCTTCCCAGGAGAAACTGAAAAAGACTTCGAAGATACTCTTTCACTTATCGATGAAGTCAAATTTTTAGCAGCCTATTCCTTTCAATATTCAAAGCGGCCGGGTACACCAGCAGCTACGATGGCAGATCAAATCCCGGATGAGGTAATGGCAGATCGGTATGAACGTCTTCATAAAATGCAGCAGAAAATTTCAGCCCAAGTAAATTCAAAGGTAATCGGAACTAATCAAGAAGTTCTTGTAGCAGATTTTGAAGGTAACGATCGAGCCTCAGGACGGACTCCTGACTTCCGCTTAACTCACTTCGCCATTGACCCAAATAATCCACCAAGAGTTGGTGATGCAGTTAAGACAAAGATAACAAGTGCAACCGCAAACTTTATTCTCGCGGATGAATTACCAATCGAAGTTCGGAGAACTAAGGGTGGCGATGCCACCGAAGCACGATCCAAAGAGGTAAAGAAAGGGCCATTGATGGTTGGAATGCCATCTCTTGCCACACTCAAGGCAAAGATGTGAATAAATTAATTTTTATTGGTGGTGCAACAGCTACTGGTAAGAGTGAGTTGGCCATTGAAATCGCAGTTGAACTTGGCGGCGAGATTTTAAATGCTGATTCCATGCAACTTTATAGAGGGATGGACATTGGCACTGCTAAATTAAGTGAAGCAGAACGTTCTGGAATCAAACACCACTTGATAGATGTAGTCGATCCAAGTGAGGATGTAACTGTCTCTTGGTACCAAGAGGAAGCACGGAAAATTATTGATGATCTTCTTCAAATAAAATCAGTTGTAGTTGTTGGCGGTACTGGACTATATATAAAGGCCATATTGGATGATTTGAATTTCCCTGAAACAAATGAAGAAGTTCGTGACTCTCTAAATCAATTAGCTGAAAAAATTGGTGCGGATGCTCTCCATGAGCGTCTTGCGAAATTAGATCCAGCAGCTGCACTGGCAATTCCAAAGGAGAATATCCGTAGAGTTGTCCGAGCCCTTGAAGTCATTGAAATAACAGGTAAACCATTCACAGCAAATCTTCCTAGAGCAGGATCCACAAAATATCCAGATGCCATTCAATTTGGGTTGGAGCTTGACCGTGAAAATCTTGATGAGCGAATCGAAAGACGAGTTGATGAGATGTGGGAGAAAGGTTTTGTCGAGGAAGTTAAAACTCTTTTGAAATCTCCTCTTGGTAGGACTGCAAAACAAGCTATTGGTTATAGCCAGATAATTAATTATCTAAATGACGAGTGTTCAGAGAGTGATGCAAAGGAATTAACCAAGATTGCAACCCGTCAATATGCCCGCCGCCAGGAGACTTGGTTTAAGCGAGATGAGCGAATTAATTGGGTCCCAACAGGTTCAAATCGCAAGGAGTTAGTACTTCGCGATATTCTCAAAGCATGATCGGAACATATGGCCATGGGACAGAGAATGACTTTGTCCTGGTTTACGATCCAGAAAATAAAATTAATTTTAATCCTGATCAAGTAGCCCGAATTTGCAATCGGAAAACTGGAATAGGAAGCGATGGCTTAATTCGTATTGGAAAAAAAGATGGTAAGTGGTTTATGGATTATCGGAATAATGATGGTTCACTGGCCGAGATGTGTGGAAATGGCATAAGAGTTATGGCGCGATATTTGGTAGATCGTGGCTATCAAAGTGGAAACATCTTTGCAGTTGAAACCCGGGATGGAACGAAGTACTTATCAGTCCTGGGCGATGGAAATATCTCTGTAAATATGGGGAAGATCGAATTAATTGATGGTGAGATTGAGGTAAGTGCAAATGGGCATCAATGGAGTGGTGGTCTAAATATCGATGTCGGGAATCCTCATGCGGTTGTAATAGTTGACTCGGTATCGGATGCAGGAGATTTGAAGAGCGCACCAGTTGTTTCACCAGAAAGCGAATATCCAGATGGGGTTAATGTTGAATTCGTTGAATTTCTCGAAAGTGGTGAATTAAAAATGCGAGTCCATGAACGTGGAGTCGGCGAGACTAAATCTTGTGGAACTGGAACATGTGCGGTAGCTCTTGCTGCAACTGTTAAGAAAGGAATGAAGTTGCCAAGTAAATGGGTGATCCATCCACCGGGAGGAACTCTCCAAGTTGAGATTGATGCTCATAATAATGCAATTCTTACCGGACCTGCTGTACTTCTTAAAGATTGCGAGTTGGGCCCTTACCTGTGAAAGAAATCGATTACGACAAACTTTTAGAAGAA
Source organism: uncultured bacterium (assembly GCA_963923215.1). Taxonomy (GTDB): domain Bacteria; phylum Actinomycetota; class Actinomycetes; order Nanopelagicales; family Nanopelagicaceae; genus AAA044-D11. The sequence continues at coordinate 7,377 of CAWULH010000022.1, read as the reverse complement.
TCTGCAAGAGTCGCAGCAGAATTTGATGCACAAGAGGCGAATCTTGATAACTGGGAAGCAGAGCAGCAAGATTTACAAGACCGAAATGCTCTACGTCGTGTAAGTGGTTTATCTACTGAACTTCAAGATGTATCTGACGCCGAATATCGCCAATTACGACTGGAACGTGTTGTCTTGGTTGGAGTATGGACTGAAGGAACACCAGAAGATGCAGAGAACTCATTAAAAGAATTATCTGCACTTGCAGAGACTGCTGGTTCACAAGTGCTTGAAGGTTTAATTCAGCGTCGTGACAAACCAGATCCTGGAACATTTATTGGTTCAGGTAAAGTCGCCGAACTTCGCCAAGCTGTAATTAATACTGGAGCAGATACCGTTATCTGCGATGGTGAACTCTCTCCTGCACAGTTACGAACTTTGGAGCAGAAGGTAAAAGTAAAAGTAATTGATCGCACCGCTTTAATTCTGGATATTTTTGCCCAACATGCAAAGAGTAAAGAGGGTAAAGCGCAGGTAGAACTTGCCCAGATGGCTTATTTATTACCAAGACTCCGTGGTTGGGGTGATGCACTTTCTCGCCAGGCAGGTGGAATTGGTGGTCGTGGTCCCGGTGAGACAAAAATTGAAACTGATCGCCGTCGAATTAACGACAAAATGGCGAAACTCCGTCGTGAAATCAAGGAGATGAAAGTAGCTCGAGATACAAAACGGCAGGAACGAAGACGTAATTCAATTCCTTCAGTAGCAATTGCAGGTTATACAAATGCAGGTAAATCATCCTTATTAAATAGGTTAACCAATGCCAATGTATTAGTAGAAAATGCTCTCTTTGCAACACTTGATCCTACGGTGCGGAAAACGACAACTAGTGAAGGTCGCATTTATACATTGGTAGATACGGTTGGTTTTGTTAGACACCTTCCACATCAATTAGTCGAGGCCTTCAAATCCACATTGGAGGAGGTAGAAAACGCAGATGTAATCATCCATGTAGTAGATGGATCTCACCCAGATCCTAAAGAGCAGATTCGATCAGTTCGCGAAGTAATTAGTGAGGTTGGCGCGGGCGAAGTTATTGAAATAATTGCCATTAATAAATCAGATATCGCACCTCAAGAGACGTTGATGCAAATACTTCGAGAGGAACCAAATAGTTATGCGATTTCTACTCGTACAGGTTTTGGAATTCAAACTCTTGTAGCGGCGGTCGAAGCGGCGCTACCAAGACCGAAGGTCCAGATAAAGGCAGTTATCCCATTCCACAGAGGTGATTTGGTCTCCGCTATTCATGAACGTGGCGAGGTAATTTCTGAAGAGTATCTTCCAGAAGGAACATCAATTACCGCCAGAGTCGATGGCCAATTAGCCCGCCAGATAGAGGCGTTAAATGTCTGAAGTAATTCCATTGGAAAGTGCTTTAACCGAAATAGCAAAGCTTGAAAATGAAATCCGTAAAGGCGGCGTAATTGTCCTTCCAATTGAAGGTAGTTACGTTTATGTAGCCGACGCATTCAATTCAAATGCTGTGAAAAAAATTCATCAATTACGTGGCGCTAGTGAAGGAACAGCCGCGGGCGTGACAATTGGAAAGATTGAGACTTTAATTGGGATCGGTAACAATATTCCAGACGAGATTTTAAAAGTTGCTAGGAAATTCTGGCCCGGGCTATTAACAATTTACATTCAACCTAATTCTGCACTTGCTTGGGATTTAGGTGATGGCGGAGAATTAGGAGAATTTGCGGTTCGAATTCCGAATTCAGATCTTCTAATTGAACTGGCAAAAAATATTGGCCCCCTTGCAACGGCGTCGGCTGCAAATTCAGGGTTGGGAGCAGCTCGGAATTTAGATGAGGTTGGAGCACTTGCAGGCGAAATAAATTTCTACGTGGATGGTGGTCCACTTCCGATCTCACCGCTATCTACGGTCATCCGCTCCAAAGTTATCGGACTCCCAGAGTTGGAGGTTGTTAGAGTGGGGGCAATTTCACTTGAAGAGATACGGCTAGAAGTTCCTGAAATAACTTTAGTTGAGCACTCGTAGGCATTAGGGTTGCGCTATGTCGGAAATTTATTACGGTCCGGATTTCAATCAACTTCAGAAGGAAGATCCTGAAATCGCTGCAGTCTTGCTCAGTGAGATGGAGCGTTTGCGGACCGGACTTCAATTAATCGCAAGTGAGAATTTCACATCACCAGCAGTACTTGCTGCAATGGGATCGACGCTTTCTAATAAATATGCTGAAGGTTATCCGGGTAAGCGTTATTACGGAGGCTGTGAAGAGGTAGATAAAGTTGAAGTTCTTGGAATTGAACGTGCCAAGGATTTATTTGGTGCAGAGCATGCGAATCTTCAACCTCACTCAGGTGCAAGTGCAAACGTCGCTGTTTATTCCGCATTCACTAAACCAGGTGACACCGTTCTTGCAATGTCGCTTCCACATGGTGGCCATTTAACTCATGGAGCCAAAGTAAATTTCTCAGGTCAATGGTTCAATATAGTTTCATATGGTGTAAGACAAGATAATGAATTAATTGATTATGATGAATTGCGCGACCTTGCCCGTGCCAATAAGCCAAAGATGATTTGTGCAGGCGCAACTGCTTATCCAAGTCTTATAGATTTTAAAACTGTCCGCGAAATCTGTGATGAAGTTGGCGCGATTATGTGGGTTGATGCGGCCCACTTCATTGGCCTGGTTGCTGGTAAGGCGATTCCATCACCTGTTCCATATGCTGATGTAGTCTCATTTACGACACATAAAGTTTTACGTGGCCCAAGGGGTGGGATGATTCTTTCAAAGGCAGAACATGCTGCTGCAATCGACAAAGCTGTTTTCCCGGGAATGCAGGGCGGCCCAATTATGAGTGCAGTTGCAGCAAAAGCTGTTGCATTGCGCGAATGTGCAACCCCGGCATATCAGAACTATGCGAAACAGGTAATTTCTAATGCCAAAGCACTTGCTGCCGGTTTGGTAGAAGAGGGAATGCGGGCAGTCTCTGGTGGAACGGAAACCCATCTGGCTTTAATTGATATCAGAGCAACCGGTGTCACGGGCAAAGTTGCAGATGAACGATGTGGAAATTCAGGAATTACATTAAATAAGAATTCAATCCCATACGATCCCGAGAAGCCTGCAATATCAAGTGGTATCCGCGTCGGCACTGCCGCAACTACAACCCAAGGAATGGGAACAGGGGAGATGCGTCAGATTGCTTCGTTAATTGCGCGAGCTATTAAAGATGGGGATGATGTTAATAGGTCAGCTGCGATTAAGAGCGAAGTGCACGCACTTACAAAGAAATTTCCAATCTACACTCGCTAAACAGTGCGCGAATACCTTTTCACAATCACGTTATCTGCGGTATTGGCATTTCTAATTACGCCTTTCATTAAGAAATTAGCTTTAAGTACTGGAGCCTTCCTGCAACTTAGAACTCGCGATATGCATAAAGAGATCACACCGCGCTGGGGTGGATTGGCGATGTGGCTTTCAATGGCAATTACTTTTTTAATTGTTAACCATCTTCCATTGGTCGGAAAATCTTTTGGGCGCGAATCACAAGGAATTTTTCTAGCCGGCACCTTCATCATGATCTTAGGTGCAGTTGATGATCTCTATGATTTGGATTCAATTACCAAGTTTGCTGGTCAAGCGCTTGCCGGGGGCATTCTCTTACTTCATGGAGTTCAAATTCTCTGGTTGCCGATAAATGGAATTTATATGTTGCCGCCAAATATTGGACAGTTACTCACAATCTTCTTTGTAATGGTGGTCATAAACGCAGTAAATTTTGTTGACGGTTTAGATGGACTTGCTACTGGAATTGTCGGAATTAGTGCTGCATGCTTTTTTGCATTCTCCTATCTTCTCGCTGTCGTAAATGGTTTTAATCGTGCTGGTGCCCCATCCCTTGTGACAGCGATACTCCTAGGAATTTGTATTGGATTCTTTCCGCACAATTACCATCCAGCTCGGATTTTTATGGGGGACTCAGGGGCGATGCTCCTGGGACTACTTCTTTCCGCAGCCGCAATTACTCTCACTGGTCAGATTGATGTGAATGCAATAACAGGTTCGCAGACCACAACACTTCTGCCATTACTAATTCCTTTTGCAGTACTTGCAATTCCATTACTTGATTTGGGTTTAGCAATAATTCGAAGAGTCAGAGCAGGTCGTTCACCATTTACCGCAGATAGCGAACACCTACATCACAAGATTCTGGCAATGGGACATTCGCATCGTCGCACCGCAATTATTCTTTATGCCTGGACGGCTGCTTTTGCCGTCCCGGCAGTAGTCGCTGCATTTACTTCAACTTGGATCGCGCTTTTGATAGGAATAATTATTCTGAGCGCGTCCATGTATCTATTAAAAGACCATCATCCTTGGCGCGAGCGCGAAAAAGAGTTGATTAGTTGAATAACGATAATATTTTTAAATCAGCATTTATTCCCGCAGCAATTGCTGGGGCATTCTTAATTGCCATTCTCGCTTTTTTGCGAAAATCACCCGGACTTTGGGGATCACTCCTTGGTGCTGCTACTGTAATTATTTTCCTATCTGTCCATTTAATAATTAATGCAATTTCAAAGAATTTGGATCCAATTGCAGTGATGGCATTGGCAATGTTCTCTTATTTTGCAAAAGTTGCTCTTATGGGTGCTTTTTTACTCATTATTGCCAAGACCACATCACCAAAATCCGTTGATCGAGCGTCATTTGCCCTTTCTGCATTAAGTATTACGACGATCTGGCTTGCGGCGGAGATACGCGCCTTCCTAAGATTGCGACCACAGCTTCCGCTGCCTAAAAAAATTGAGGAGTAATTAGATGGCGAAAATAAGTGAAGAGGGCGCTCTCTGGTCAATCTTTGGTTATCTAATTTCTGGATTACTAATTTGGGGTGGCATAGGTTATTTCCTAGATAAATGGCTCTTACATGCCCGCCACCATTACTTTGCTCTTGGCGGCCTAGTCTTAGGTGCCGGTGCATCCATCTACCTAGTCTGGCTCCGGTACGGACGAGATTAGTCGGGACAAATACTGTCCAATTTTGGTTTAACGGCGCCTGCTTATAGGGTGACGCTACTTCCCAAAGTCCCTAGTTAGATCTGATTTTTCAAGGAGATTAAGTGGCCATCTTCCATCTGGAAGGAACTGGTGGTGGATTCGTCCCACCAAGCACTGCCGACTTTAATTTACCTCCAGTATTTGGCAATAATGAATATACGACTAAGCCAATTCTCTTAGTTTTTCTCTCAGTTATTTTAATTTCAGTTTTCTTCATAATCGCATCTCGTAAAGCTTCGGTAGTTCCAAGCAAACTCCAATTTGCAGGAGAGTCAATTTACGGTTTTGTTCGAGATGGTCTTGCAAAGGAAATTATTGGCCATGAGTATATGAAGTTTGTTCCACTTCTATTCTCATTATTTACCTTTATTCTTACTAATAACATATTCGGAATTGTTCCACTTCTTCAATTCCCGGCTATGTCCCATGTGGCATTTCCATACGTTTTAGCGCTCTTCCCATTCTTGGTATTTCATTGGGTTGGAATTCGCCATCATGGTTTAGGCAAATATCTAAAAGGCATTGCCTTTATGCCTGGCGTACCAAAATTTGCATATGTTCTTCTTACCCCAATTGAAATTGCAACATATTTCATTACTCGTCCGTTAACACTTTCGCTCCGGTTATTTGCGAATATGTTTGCCGGGCACCTACTACTTTTGGTCTTCATCATGGGTGGAGATCATTTAATCCATGGTGTGATTGGCTTAAAGCTTGTTGCACCGTTCTCGTTTGTTCTGGCAATTGTCATGACCTTCTTTGAGTTCATGGTCCAATGCCTACAGGCGTACATCTTTACTCTTCTAACAGCGCTCTACATCGGTGGTGCGTTGGCGGAAGAGCATTAAGTTAAGTAAAAACCGAACGAATAACGAAAGAGAAAGAGGAAAAAATGAAAGGCACACTCAACCTGGTCGGTTATGGCCTATCAGCTATCGGACCTGCAATTGCAACAGGCTTGATTTTCGCGGCATACATCAATGGTGTTGCTCGCCAACCTGAGGCACGTAGCGTTCTACAACCAATCGCATTCCTAGGCTTCGCACTTGCTGAAGCTCTTGCGCTATTCGGTCTGGTTCTAGCTTTCGTTCTCTAATAGCAAGAGCTATAGATAATGAATTTAAATACAATCGCAGCTGAAGGAGCTACCAATCCGCTCCTGCCACACACTGCGGAGTTAATTGTCGGCTTCATCGCTTTCACAATTCTTTTCCTTGTATTAAAGCGTGCTGTTGTTCCAATGTTTGAAAAAGCATATGCAGCCCGCACCGATGCAATTCAAGGCGGGATGGAGAAGGCAGAGAAAGCACAACGCGAAGCGGAAGTAGCGCTTCGCCGTTACACCGAACAATTAAGTGATGCTCAGAGTGAAGCGCAGAAGATCCGTGAAGATGCACGTACACAAGGTGCTGCAATTCTCGAAGATCTCCGCGGCAAAGCTCAAGAAGAGGCCGCGAGAATTACTGCAGCTGCATCAGCGCAAATAGAAGCTGAACGCCAACAGGCGATTACTTCATTACGTAATGAAGTTGGCGCATTGGCAACAGAACTTGCCTCCAAGATTGTTGGAGAAGCTTTAGATGACCAGGTTCGTCAATCACGTATTGTCGATCGCTTCTTGGATGATTTGGAGAAGAGCAAGTAATGATTTCTTTAGGTGGAAGCAGTCGCCAATCACTGGCGGCACTCCGTGTTGCCCTAGATGGTGCACTAAAAGGTGCATCAGCTGGCGATTGCTCACACCTATCTGCAGATTTATTTAATGCTCTAGGAGCACTCGAATCTTCAGCCGGACTCCGTCGCGCACTTACTGATCCAGCACGGGATGCTGCTTCGAAATCGGCTTTAGTATCTGATTTATTTGGAAAATCAATTAAAGGACCGGCGCTCGCATTGATTACAACTGCTGCAGGATTGCGTTGGTCTGCTCCAGCCGACTTCGCTGATGCAATTGAACAGATTGCTGCTGAAGCGGAAGCCGCGGCCGCAAATGCTGAGAATAAGCTTGATCAGGTCCAAGATGAACTATTCGCATTCTCAAAATCTTTGATTGAAAATCCTGAGTTGCGTGCTGCACTTACAAATAATGGGGACACCTTGGTCCGCAAAGTGGAATTAGTAAAGAATATTTTTGGATCAAAGTTTGGAATATCAACTATTAAATTAGTAAATCAAGTTGTATCCGGCCGAAGTGGTCGGAGTATTGAAAAGGTGCTTTCGGCGCATATTCACGCGGTAACAGCACGTCGTAATCGAGTAAATGCTTTTGTGAAATCCTCAATTGCACTTACTAGCGCAC
>CAWULH010000021.1:0-9763 GCA_963923215.1 uncultured bacterium | reverse complement strand
CTCAATCTATGAGGGTAAAGGTAATTGGTTGCGGATTAATTGGGACGTCTATAGCACTTCGCTTAAAAGAATTAGGCGAGAGCATCTGGCTCGAAGATAAAAATGCTGAAAATCTTGCACTTGCAAATGACTTAATAGGTAATCAAGATCCAGAACCCAAGACTTTTGATTTAATAGTTATCGCAACACCCATATCAGAAATATTTAATATTTTGAGGAACCTTAAAAAATTCAATGATGAGTCTACAGTTATAGATATTGGCGGATTAAAATCTAAACTTTTACTAGAAGTTGAAGAATTAAGAGATATAGCTCCGCTTTTTGTATCAGCACATCCAATGGCAGGTCGCGAATTTTCTGGCCCAAATAATGCAAGGGCCGACCTTTTCGAAGGTCGAGCTTGGTTAATTTCCAAAACAACTTTAACGACTCCAAAATCACTCGATGAAGCCAAAAAACTTGGTTTGAAATTAGGCGCTACAACTTACGAACTTTCTCCTAAAGAACATGATTCAACAATTGCGGCAATTTCCCACATGCCTCAAATCCTTAGTTCCCTCATGGGTAACCTTTTAAATAATGAAGATCCTCTCTCGTTAAACTTTGCCGGACAGGGCCTTCGAGATGTTTCCAGATTGGCAGATTCAGATAAGAAAATGTGGAGCCATCTACTGCAAGAGAATTCGGAAGAGCTCATCCCACGAATAGAAGCTGCTGTCGATTTATTACAAAAACTACAAAAAGATTTGTCGACTAATGAAGTCACCAATATTGAAAGATTCTTGGAGTCAGGAAAAACAGGACGGAACAAGATTCCAGGAAAGCATGGCGCAAAGGTAAGAGAATATTCATTCTTGCCAATAGTGATTGATGACAGGCCAGGTCAACTCGCAAAGATCTTCGATGAGTGTGCTGAGTGCAAAGTGAATGTGGAAGATTTATCAATTGAACATAGTCCAAATCAGCAGACGGGTCTCATTACTCTAGCGTTATCGGAAAATGATGCTCATAAGTTAAAGGCCCATTTGCAAGATAAAGGTTGGTTGGCGCACGAAATTCATAGTTAACTCTCTAAACCAATAGAATTCGTACATGAAATCACTTGTTCTAGCGATCGATGGACCAAGTGGATCTGGAAAATCAAGTACGGCTAAGGCAATAGCCATACGTGCCAATTGGAAATATTTAGATACTGGGGCTTTATATCGAGCCGCAACTTGGCTAGCAATTGAAAAAAATCTAGATTCCGGAAATAAAATAGTAGAAGCTATTAAAGAATCTCCAATTAAATTTAACTGTGACCCTAAGAATCCGCTAATCTCAGTTGGAGACAAAGATGTCTCAGATGCGATTAGAACTTTACGAATAACTGATCAGGTCAGTCAATACAGTCAATTACCTGAGTTGAGATCTTATCTATTAGAACTTCAACGCGAAATTATTAGTAAATCCACCAACGGAATTGTTGTAGAAGGAAGAGATATCGGGACGGTAGTTGTTCCAGACGCAAATTTAAAAGTATTTCTCTTTGCTGATTTAAATGTACGTACCCAGCGACGTGGTGCTGAGAGTGTTGAGAAGGTGAGTGCAGAAAGGATTTCAGACTCGCTTCAGTCAAGAGATACTTTAGATTCCTCTCGTAAAATTTCTCCATTACGTCCCGCCGAAGATGCACTTGAATTGGATTCAACGGAATTAACACTAAGTGAAGTTGTAGATGTCATATGGGATTGGTTAGGCAAAAAGAATCTCTTAGGTCTACCTAAAGTTGCAATAATCGGTAGACCAAATGTAGGTAAATCCACTCTTGTTAATCGCTTTATTGGTCGTAGAGAGGCGATAGTCGAAGATACTCCAGGTGTCACGCGGGATCGAGTTAGGTATGAAGCGGAATGGAATGGGCGTCGTTTTATTCTGATTGATACTGGAGGTTGGGAGAAGACTCCGACTGGAATATCAGAGCAGATAACTGTTGCAGCTGAGCGGGCAATAGCAGAATCCGATATCGTCCTTTTTGTAGTGGACGCTCATGTAGGAGCACTTGATGAAGATGAATCACTTCTATCAATATTGCGGAAAAGTAAGAAGAAAATCATTTTAGTTGCTAATAAAGTTGATAACGAAGTTGATGAGTCAGAAGCGCATGGACTCTGGAATTTAGGAGTGGGAGAACCTCATTTCGTATCCGCACTACATGGTAGGGGTTCAGGTGACTTACTAGATTTAATTATTAATGAACTTCCAGAAGTTGGAAGAGGCGAGAGTGATGACGGTCGTCATCGCATAGCTTTAGTTGGTAGACCAAATGTAGGTAAATCTAGTTTATTAAATATTCTTGCTGGCGAATCAAGAGTAATTGTTGATTCATCCGAAGGTACTACACGAGATCCAGTTGATGAAGTAATAACTGTTGGAGGAGTTGAATATAAATTTGTCGATACCGCAGGGATCAGAAGACGGTCACATCAAGATTCTGGTACAGATTATTACGCATCTCTCCGCACCGCGAGTGCAATTGAACGGTCAGAATTAGCTTTAGTCCTTTTCGATGCTTCTTTAACTTTAACCGAACAGGATTTACGTATTCTGACAATGGTTGAAGAAATGGGTAGGGCCCTTGTAATAGTTATGAATAAGTGGGATCTTGTAGATGATGAGCGACGAGTGCTTCTCGAAAAGGAATTGGATCGGAACTTAGAGAGATATCCGTGGGCACAACAGGTCAATGTTTCAGCACTTACCGGGTGGCATAGGGATCGACTCGCTCCTGCAATTAGAACTGCTCTTTCTAGTTGGGAGAAACGAGTACCGACATCTAAATTGAATGCTTTCCTTGGCAGTCTCATCGCTGCGACCCCGCCGCCGGTAAGAGGAGGTAAACAACCTAAAATAAAATTTGCAACGCAGGCAGGTATATGTCCGCCAAAATTCGTAATCTTTGCAAACGATTTCGTAGAACAGAGTTATCGCAAGTTCATTGAACGAAGACTGCGTGAAGAATTTGGATTTCAGGGTACTCCGGTTGAGGTCGTGGTTAAGATTAAGGAACGAGATTGATTTTTAACATTCCCAATCTGATTTCGCTTTTACGTGGATTAGGTGTCCCACTTTTCCTCTGGGTTTATCTCAGCCTTCACTCTCAATCTTGGGCCTTTTTGATTCTCGTACTTGGGGGTCTGAGTGACTATTTAGATGGCAAATTAGCTAGGGCATTAAATCAAACAAGTAAATTAGGTGAAAAATTGGACCCTGCCATTGATCGTCTTTATCTTCTGGCAATCCTTCTGGCATTTGGATATGAGAAGCTCCTCCCATATTGGGTCGTGGTCTTAATTATCGGTAGAGATTTACTACTTGGGTTTTTGATTGCCTGGCGGAGAAGAATCCCAAACGTTACCTACTTGGGGAAAGCAGCGACTTTTAACCTCTTATATGCACTTCCAATCCTTCTTTTGAACCAATATCAATTTATGCGAATCGTGGGCTGGGCCTTTGCTATCTGGGGCATTGGGCTATACCTTCTGACAGGATTTAGTTACGGCCGCTTGGCACTTAAACGATAGTGGGGAAAAATGTCTAACGTTCCGAATGAACTTAAATACACCAAGGAGCATGAGTGGGTTGCCCCAACGAGTAATGCCAATATTTATCGAGTTGGGATTACCGATTTCGCTCAAGGTGCTCTGGGCGATATTGTCTATATTCAACTTCCTAAAATTGGAGACTCACTAACTGCAGATAAAGTTTGTGGCGAAGTCGAATCCACGAAGAGTGTTTCTGAAATCTATTCACCACTTACTGGAAAAATTGTTTCAGTCAATACGGATTTAGACTCAAAACCAGAAGTCATTAATAGTGATCCGTACGGATCGGGCTGGATATTCGAAATAGAGATCTCTGGACCGATGCCAGATCTTTTAGACGCGCCGGCGTATTCAGCCCTCATTGCTTGATTTAGACCTACCGCTCGCATAGTGTCACCCTCAACTCAATGTTTAGGAAAGTACGCTTAGGTGAAGATAGGGGGCGATATGGCCAAATTCTTTGACCCGAATCGCGATGAACTAACCTCGACCCTGAATGTAACTTCGCTTCGTCCAGTTCCAAATGAACTAGATCCAAAAGAGAAGTTAAGTAGCCAAGAGAAGTCGATTGTTGAAAAGTTAAACCCTGGGACCGCAATGTTTTTAATATTAGCTGGGCCTGGAAAGGGTTCAAGATATTTAGTTGATTCGGAAGAGATAACAATCGGCCGTGACCCAAGCAATGATATTTTTTTAGACGATATAACGGTTTCAAGAAAGCATGCAAAATTGCGAAAAAAGAGTTCATTTATTGTAGAAGATCTAAATAGTCTTAATGGTACGTACTTAAATGCAAATTCAATTTCAAAATCTTCCCTTAAGAATGGCGATGAAGTGCAAATCGGAAAATACCGACTTACATTTTTCATTGCACAAGAGAGTAAGGGGAGATAATGGGAGTTCCAGCTCGTGCATATTTGAGCATCGGTGAAGTACTTAGCAAATTAAGAGGCGAGTTTCCTGATGTGACAATCTCTAAAATACGATTTCTAGAGACTGAAGGGCTACTTGAACCGGCACGTACTCCATCCGGGTATCGCAAATTTACAACTAATGATTTAGAGCGGCTCCGTTATGTTCTCGCTGCGCAGAGGGATCAGTATTTGCCTCTCCGGGTTATAAAAGAGAACCTCGATGCTCTTGATCGCGGACTTCAACCTTCGAGTAATGGTTCAAAAGCGACTCCGCCGCGAATAGCAACAGTAAATGGGGAGGCGCCAGCCTTTGTTACCGATAAAAACCTTAAACTAAATCGTTCAGAATTGCTGGAAGCTTCTAATATAACTGAGAAGCAATTAACAGAACTTGAAAGTTATGGCCTTATAACAATTAAGGGGCGTTATTACGATGGTGATGCTCTTGCTGTTGCAAGAGTAGTTTCTGAATTATCTGCCTTTGGCATCGAAGGAAGACACCTCCGTTCCTATAAAACTTCAGCTGATCGTGAAGTGGGATTAATTGAGCAAGTCGTGGCACCACTACTAAAACAAAGGGGTAGCGAGGCAACGGCTCGTGCCGAAGAGGTCCAACGGGAATTAGCATCGCTCTCAATTAGGCTCCATGCAGCTCTGATTGCTTCTGGTTTATCGAATTCGCGATAAATTACTTTTTATGATTCCGGTTGAAGTAGTTGGCGTCCGAGTCGAAATGCCTTCTAACCAACCAATTGTCTTATTACGAGAAAGTGGATCGATTAGATATCTTCCTATTTGGATTGGAGCGGTAGAGGCGACGGCAATAGCTTTTGCCCAACAAGGAATTATCTCTTCAAGGCCAATGACTCATGATTTATTAATTCAAACTGTGAAAAAACTGGGTTCAGATATTAAAGAAATTCATTTAACGGAATTAAAAGATGGAATCTTCTATGCATCTCTAATTCTCACTGGGGGAGATGGGGTCTCTGCTCGACCATCTGATGCGATCGCACTAGCCTTGCGGGTAGGGGCGCCCATTCTTGCCACCGAAGAACTCTTCAATCAAGCAGGTCTTGAGATTCCAGAACCGGCAGAGGATGAAGTCGAGAAATTCAAGGAGTTTCTTGACCAGGTGAATCCAGAGGATTTTCTCTCTTAAGACTAACCCTTAACATCAGGTCGAGGGTTCTGCGTGTCGCTCCTATACGAACTACACCGTTGCAATTATGATTTCTCCACTGTCCCCAACAGTCACCTCCTAGGAGTGGACTTTCCCCGTAGAAAGTAGAAGTAAATGGTCGATTCAACTGAGATCGGATTCCGTGGTGCTACAGCCTGTGTTGCGGCTGGCATCAGTTATCGTCAATTAGATTACTGGGCCCGCACCGAACTAGTTGTGCCAAGCATTCAAGGGGCAAGTGGCTCAGGTTCACAACGCTTATATTCTTTCCGGGACATTCTAGTTTTAAAAATTGTTAAACGTCTCCTTGATACCGGCGTATCTCTACAAAATATTAGAAGCGCGGTAGATCATTTGAGATCAAGAGGCGTTGAGGATTTAGAACGTATGACGTTAATGAGTGATGGTGCATCAATTTATGAATGCAACTCTGCAGACGATATCGTCGATTTATTACAAGGTGGTCAGGGAGTCTTTGGAATTGCAATCAGTAAGGTTTGGAGTGAAGTTGAAGGTTCGCTTTCAAATCTCCAAGGAGAATCTGCTGAAAGCGGCGAATTAGTGTCGGGTAGCACATCTAATGATGAACTTGCGGCTCGACGTAGAGCAAAAGGCGCATAAACTTATACTCTTCCCCAATTCTAATAAGGGAGAGAGATGTCAAGAGATAACTTTGTCGATCGACATATTGGTCCAGACGATGAAGCTATTAATTTTATGCTCAAGGAACTTGGTGAAAGTTCTTTAAATACTTTTATCAGCAAGGTTGTACCAGCCAATATTGCAATAAAAGAGGCTCTAGATAGATCGATTCCTGGCGCTCTTAGTGAAGTAGAAGTAATTGATGAATTAAGAAATTTGTCATCTAAAAATAAAAATATTAAATCCTTGATTGGTCTTGGCTATTATGGAACGCACGTTCCTCCTGTGATTTTAAGAAATGTTCTTGAAAATCCATCCTGGTATACCGCATATACTCCTTATCAACCAGAAATAAGCCAAGGACGTTTAGAAGCACTCTTTGCATTTCAAACAGTTGTATGCGATTTAACTGGTTTGCCTATTTCAAATGCTTCTATGTTGGATGAAGCAAGTGCAGCCGCGGAATCTATGACTTTGGCAAAACGAACTTTCAAAGGGGATGAAAATCTAGCTTTTGGAGTAGACACTAATCTCCATCCACAAATCAAGGCAGTTATTGAAACTCGCGCTAAACCTTTACAAATTAAATTGGAATATTTTGATTCAACAAATGTGGATTCATCGTTAATCTTTAAAATTTATGGATTTATTGTTGCTCAATTCAATTCCAATGGCGAATATATTGATCATTCGAAGTTAATTGAAGTTATTGGTGATAGTGGGGTAGTGGCTATTGCTCAAATCGATCTTCTAGCAGCAACGCTTTACAAATCAGCAGGCGAAATCGGTTTTGATGTTGCAATAGGTTCTGCGCAACGTTTCGGAGTCCCTATGGGATTTGGTGGTCCACATGCCGGATTTATGGCAGTGAAAAATGGTTTAGAAAGATCTTTGCCTGGGCGGCTTGTTGGACAGAGTGTTGATGAACACGGAAATCCTGCACTTCGATTAGCACTTCAAACTCGTGAACAACACATAAGAAGAGATAAAGCAACATCAAATATCTGCACCGCCCAAGTTTTACTTGCAGTCATGTCTGGTTTATATGCAATATGGCACGGGGGAGATGGCATTAAGAAGATTGCCTCTCGAGTGCAGTCACAAACTATTTCTTTACGAGATTCTCTAAAAGCAGCGGGAGTGAAAGTTCCTCAGGGAAATGTCTTTGATACTTTTACGGTTAAGGAAATAGATTCAAGTGTTATTCTTAACAAAGCATTAGAAAATGGTATTAACCTAAGAAAGATTGATGAATCATCTGTTGGTATTTCCTTAGATGAAACCGTTACAGAAAAAGATATTCTCACCCTTCTGGAAATTTTCGGCGCTAAACCAGTCAAAGGCGAAATTTCTAACCCGTTTGCAAGAACTTCAAAGTTCTTAACCCATTATATTTTCAATTCTTACCATTCAGAAACTGCAATGCTAAGGTATTTAAGGAATCTTGCAGATAGAGATTTGGCATTAGACCGTTCAATGATTCCCCTTGGGTCTTGCACAATGAAGTTAAATGCAACAACTGAAATGATTCCGGTGACTTGGCCAGAATTTTCGACACTTCATCCATTTGCTCCGGCTGACCAATCTATTGGATCGCGGCAACTAATCAAAGAATTATCGGATTGGCTAATCTCAATCACGGGATATGACGCAGTTTCGCTCCAACCAAACGCTGGTTCGCAAGGAGAATTTTCTGGACTTCTTGCGATAAGAGAATATTTAGATGCAAATGGTGGAAAAGATCGAGATGTCTGTTTAATTCCTTCAAGTGCACATGGCACAAATGCTGCTAGCGCCGTTATGGCTGGCATGCGAGTGGTTGTTGTTGCTTGTGATGACGATGGTAATGTATCTGTCGAAGATTTAAAGTCAAAGATCATTGAAAATTCGAATAAGATCGCAGCGTTGATGGTTACTTATCCATCGACTCATGGAGTCTTCGAAGAAGCTATATCTGAAATTTGCGCAATGGTGCACGAAGCTGGAGGACAGGTTTATGTTGACGGTGCAAATTTAAATGCTCTGGTTGGTCTTGCCCAACCAGGTAAATTTGGAGCGGATGTTTCACATTTAAATCTACATAAGACATTCTGCATTCCACATGGTGGGGGTGGCCCAGGAGTGGGTCCAGTTATCTGCCGGTCACACTTAGCGCCGTATTTGCCAAACCATCCCCTTGATGAATTAGCTGGCCCTGCAACAGGACCTGGCCCAGTAGCCTCTGCTCCTTTTGGTTCGGCTTCAATTCTTCCAATTTCCTGGACTTATATAAGAATGATGGGTGGGGAAGGACTTAAGAAGGCGACCGAAGTTGCAATTCTTTCGGCAAATTATTTAGCTCAAAAGTTAGATCCGCTTTTTCCTGTTCTATACAAAGGTAAAAATGGCTATATTGCCCATGAATGCATTATCGACTTGAGGCAATTGACAAAAGAAACTGGTGTAACCGTAGAAGATGTTGCAAAACGATTAATGGATTATGGATTCCATGCACCAACAGTGAGTTTCCCAGTTGCCGGAACATTAATGATTGAGCCAACAGAATCAGAAGATCTTGGCGAATTGGATCGCTTCTTGGCAGCTATGAGTTCAATACGTGCCGAAATTGCAGATTTGGCAGCAGGTAAGTACAGCATTGAAGAATCACCTCTTCGGGGTGCACCACATATAAGTTCTCAAGTTCTAAGTGATAACTGGAATAAGAAATATTCTCGTCAGGTAGCCGCTCTGCCTGCCGAAAGCACCTTTGAAATGGGTGCTAAAGGGAAATATTGGCCAACAGTGGGGCGGATAGATGGTGTTTACGGGGATAGGAACCTGGTCTGTGCCTGTCTACCTATCGAGGCCTACGCTCAATAATCTGACATAATATAGATTATCGGCTATTTACCTTCCCTTAAATCCCATACGAGTAATCCATATAAAGGCTTCTCTGGCGATCTTTCCTGACATCTTTGATTTGCCGTGCGTTCTCTCAGAAAAGGTAATGGGAATTTCTTTTATCAGGCCCTTAGCTTTAAAGATAAGTTCAACCATTTGAATTTGAAAGACATAACCTTTGGTATCAATTTGAGAGAAATCTAATTCCTTTAATTTAGCTACTCTATAAAGGCGAAAACCGCTCGTTAGATCCGCAAAAGGCAATTTGAGCAATTTTCTTGCATACCAGGTTCCAAATTTAGATATCCAACGTCGATAAAAAGGCCAATTGACGACCCTTCCGCCATCAATCCATCTAGTCCCTATAACAAGGTCAAAGTTTGGAATTGTATTTAGGAAATTGAAAAGCTCCTCAATATGATGACTTCGATCGCTATCCATTGTTATTAAATAATCATAATTTTTATCAATCGCCCATTTAAAACCTTGCTTATAAGCGCTCCCAAGCCCCAATTTATTAAAGTTTCGAATCTGACGGTAATTTGAAATGCCCATTTCTT
>CAWULH010000020.1:0-10121 GCA_963923215.1 uncultured bacterium | reverse complement strand
CCGCTGCAGGAATTGCAGGTCTAATTAAGAAAAAATCAGAAGGAAAACTTCCAAATGATAAGCGAATCGTAATTACAGTTACAGGCAATGGTTTAAAAGATGTTAACTGGGTTTTGGACCATGCACCAGCACCGACAATTATTCCGGTCGACGTGAAGCGCGCTGCAGAAGTGATTGGTCTTGCCTGATGGCAGCAAATCGTCTTACTTTCAAAGCGGTCATGGCACAAGTAAGCGTGCCTGCAACTAGCGCAAATTTGGGACCAGGATTCGACACCTTTGGAATTGCCTTGGAACTTCGCGATCGTTATGCCGCAATTGTCCTTGATACACCAGATTTTGATGTCGATGTGACAGGCGAAGGTGCAAGTGAGATTAAGAAAGATAAGAACAATTTAGTCATTAAGGCCATGATTCGTGGATTTGAATTTATGGGACAGAAACCAAAAGGAATCGAGTTACGCCAATTAAATGCTATTCCACATTCTCGTGGTTTGGGATCTTCTGCCGCAGCAATTGTTGGTGGATTAACTCTGGCACGTAATTTGGTTTTAAGTGGTGATGAATTACTTCCAGATGAAGCAATAATTGAATTGGGAACAGAGATGGAAGGCCATCCAGATAATGTTGCTGCCGCCGTACTGGGAAATGCAACAATTGCATGGATGGATAATGAGAATAAAGGAAGAGCGCTATCGATTCCAGTGAACCCTGCAATTAAATGTGTTGCGTTTATTCCAGAGTCACATCTATCGACAAAAAGTGCTAGAAAATTACTTCCAGAATCTATTCCATATGCTGATGCTGTAAAAAACTCTGCAAATACTGCACTCCTTACTCAAGCACTTCAACATCGTCCAGATTTATTGCTTAATGCAACTGGTGATTACCTGCACCAAAATTATCGCCGTGAGGCTATGCCAAAATCATTGGATCTCGTAGATAAATTAAGGGCCGCTGGTGTTCCAGCAATGGTCTCTGGCGCCGGTCCATCAGTCTTAGTTCTTCATACTCTTAGTGAGGCCGAAGAGGCAGAATTCATAAAGGTAGGAGGAGCGGGCTTTAAGGCCCACAAATTGGGGATTTCACCACGGGGAGTTGAGTAAAACCTCTTGCCCTGCTAAGTTTTACCCATCTCAAGCGGTTTATTAATATCGCTAAATTTTTAAAATTAATTGAGATAAATTCCTTAAATAATAAAAAATAAGAGATATAAAAAGGTAAATAAAAAATAAATGACACCACGCGATAACGGCGAACTTTCAGGAATGCTGATTTCAGATCTACGTAAGACAGCAGATCGTCTAGGTATTGAAGGTTTCGAAACGATGAAAAAGGGCGATCTCGTTCAAGCAATTGGCGATTTACAAGCGGCCAACCGAGATGCAGCCAAAGCGGAGAAAGAAGCAAAGCGTGCTGAACGCGATGCTCGTCGCAACAGTAATCGAAATAAAGATCGCGACGAGGATGAGGAAGATAACGTGAGCGAAGACTCAACAGAGAGTTCAAGAAATTCAAATGAAGATCGTGGCGATCGAAATGATCGTGACCGAGGCGGCCGTCATAATCGCCGTGACCGGGGACGGTTCCGTGATCGCGGTAATCGCGAAGAGCGTGAAGTTCAAATTTCAGAAGATGATGTTCTTCTTCCAGTCGGTGGACTTCTAGATATTCTAGAAAACTATGCATTTATCCGTACGGCTGGATATTTGCCAAGTCCAAACGATGTATATGTCGGACTTGCAATGGTTCGCAAATTCGGATTACGTAAAGGTGATGTTGTAACTGGCGTGGTACGCCAACCTCGCGAAGGTGAGCGCCGCGAGAAGTTCAATGCACTCGTCCGCGTTGATTCCGTAAACGGCCAGGATCCCGAGACCGCAAAATCTCGCGTTGAATTCTCTAAATTAGTTCCACTTTATCCGCAAGAAAGACTCCGTCTTGAGACTGAGCCAAATATTCTTACAACTCGAGTTATAGATTTGATTTCACCAATTGGTAAGGGCCAGCGCGGACTAATTGTTTCACCACCTAAGGCTGGTAAGACCATGGTGCTCCAATCAATTGCAAATGCAATTACTACGAATAATCCTGAGTGTCACCTGATGGTGGTCTTAGTTGATGAGCGTCCTGAAGAAGTTACCGATATGGAGCGTTCTGTAAAGGGCGAGGTAATTGCCTCAACTTTTGATCGCCCGGCAGATGACCACACAACAGTTGCAGAACTTTCAATTGAGCGCGCAAAGCGCCTTGTTGAAATGGGACATGATGTGGTTGTTCTACTTGATTCAATTACTCGATTGGGTCGTGCCTACAACATTGCTGCCCCGGCATCTGGTCGAATTCTTTCCGGTGGTGTTGATTCGGCAGCTCTTTATCCACCTAAGAAGTTCTTCGGTGCAGCTCGTAATATTGAAAATGGCGGATCACTAACAATTCTTGCAACTGCTCTTATTGATACTGGTTCTAAGATGGATGAAGTTATCTTCGAAGAATTCAAGGGAACTGGAAATATGGAATTAATTCTCAACCGTAAATTTGCAGATAAGAGAATTTTCCCAGCGGTAGATGTAATTGCATCTGGTACACGTAAGGAAGAAATCCTTATGGGTAAGGAAGAGCTTTCAATTGTCTGGCGCCTGCGTCGTGTTCTCCATGCTCTGGAACAGCAACAAGCTCTTGAATTATTACTCGAACGAATGAAGGGCACGAAGTCCAACGTTGAGTTCTTGATGCAGATTCAGAAGACAACCATTGCAGAGGCGGATGCCGCTGCCGTAAAGAGTGATGCCAACGCTTAAATTTTAGCTTTGGCAGCATTCGAGATAACCTTCTCACCTTGCTGGTTCCCGGTCTAACCGATCCAGCACCTAACCAAAGAGAAAACGAGAAAAAATGAAGGCAGAGATTCATCCAAGTTATGTGGAGACCACAGTTACTTGTGGTTGCGGGGAGACTTTTAAGACCCGTTCAACAAAAGAGTCAGGTTCAATTTATGTTGAAGTCTGCTCAGTTTGCCATCCGTTCTATACCGGTAAGCAGAGAATTCTTGATACTGGTGGACGCGTAGCTAAATTCGAAGAGCGTTTCGGTAAGAAATCTAAGTAGCTTTTTTAAAGGACCGCACGTACCTGTAATCGGTACGGGCGGTCCTTTTATTTATAACTTTTTTAGAAAGGATTAGAAAGGAGAGGCCATGAGTAAATCATTTGCAAAAGCAGATGAATTAGTTAAAGAGTATGAAGCACTCGAAGCAGAAATGGCCGACCCTTCAATTCACTCTGACCAAGGGAAAGCGCGCCAACTAGGAAAACGTTACGCCCAACTCGGTCCAGTAATCGCTGGATATCGCGCTTGGAAAAGTGCTAGTGATGATTTAGCTGCTGCAAAAGAGATGGCGGCAGAGGACCCAGCTTTCGCAGCAGAACTTCCAGCTATGGAAATTGCGCTCGCAGCTGCCGAAGAGAAATTAGAAGATCTATTACTTCCTCGTGATCCCAATGATGATCGCGATGTAATTATGGAAATTAAGGCTGGTGCTGGTGGTGATGAATCTGCATTATTTGCCGGAGATTTATTACGTATGTATCAACGGTATGCGGAGAAGCAGGGTTGGAAAACTGAAATTATCGATGTAACCGAATCTGATTTAGGTGGTTACAAAGATGTATCAATGGCAATTAAGTCACGAGGTACTCCAGAGCCAGGGAAAACTCCTTACGCAAAATTAAAATTTGAAGGTGGTGTTCATCGTGTGCAACGGGTTCCCGAGACCGAATCACAAGGACGAATCCACACATCTGCAGCAGGTGTTTTAGTACTTCCAGAAGCAGAAGAAATCGATGTTCAAATAAATATGAATGAATTACGAATTGATGTTTACCGCTCTTCAGGACCTGGTGGTCAATCGGTTAATACAACTGATTCTGCAGTCCGTATTACTCACTTACCAACTGGAATTGTGGTCTCTTGTCAGAACGAGAAGAGCCAATTACAGAATAAGGAATCAGCACTTAGAATCTTGCGCGCACGTCTACTAGATGCAGCCCAACAAGCCGCTGACGCCGCAGCATCTGCCGCACGTAAATCACAAGTTAAAACAGTGGATCGTTCAGAGCGTATCCGTACCTATAACTTTCCGGAGAATCGCATAAGTGATCATAGAGTCAATTACAAGGCTTCTAATTTAGATCAAGTGCTTAATGGAGAATTAGAGCCAGTAATAGATGCACTTCTTGAAGCAGATAAGCAAGCAAAACTGGCATCAAGTGAAGGCTAAAGAACTTCTAGATTTCGGCAAAGCCGAATTAGCAACCGAAGAAATATCTCCGGTAGATGCAGAATTAATTCTTGCCCATTTTCTTGGTATTGACCGGATGGAACTTCACGCCAAAGCTATAGATATTGAAGACGAATTAGTGATTGATTCTTTTAAGAATGCAATTGCCGAAAGATTAACAGGTAAGCCAACTCAATATATAACTGGATTAGCGCCATTTAGATATTTAGATTATGAAGTTGGTCCAGGAGTCCTTATTCCAAGACCGGAAACTGAAATTCTGGTCGATGAAGTTCTTCATCAATTAAGTAAATTTTCTGATCCAGTAAGCATTGTTGATTTAGGCGCTGGAGCCGGCGGAATCTCTATCTCACTTGCCACTGAAACTCATGGAAAAAAAGAAGTACATGTAATTGCAGTCGAAAAGTCCGCACAAGCACTTGTCTGGCTACATAAAAATATCACTAGGCATGAAGTAAATGTTCGAGTTGTCGAAGAAAGTGTTGAGACTGCATTAATAGGAGTGAAGTGCGATGTAGTTGTTGCAAACCCACCATATTTACCTGATGAGCAAGAAGTACCTAATGAATTGAAATTTGAACCCGATATGGCTCTTTTTGGTGGAAAAGGTGATGGCATGATGGCACCGCGTGAATTTATTAAAGCGGCTTCCCGTTTATTAAAAAGCGGTGGTTTACTTGCTATGGAACATAACGAAGTACAAGGTCCCTTAATTGCCCAAGAACTATCAGAAGATTTTGAAGGTATAGCAACCTATCAAGATTTAAATGAACGTCCCCGTTTTACTATTGCACGACGTAAATAATTACAAAATTCCCATCTTTACTCCGGCTTCTGCCAATTCTTTACGAGCACTTGGATGAGCGGCGTGATTAATTATGTTCTGAGCCTGTTCTCGTTCAGTTCTACCAAAACAACGGGCTATTCCATGTTCAGTAACCACATATGAGTGTTGGAAACTAGTCACACCTTCATCAATCATAGGAACAATCTTTGAAGTTTTACTTTTTTCATGCCAAGAAGGTAAAGCCATAAATGAATGACCGCCGCGGGAATGAAGTGACCCAACAATAAAGTCAGTAGATCCACCAAATCCAGAATAGATCTTTCCATTTATACGAGATGCGTTTGCTTGATCAAATAAATCGACTTGCAGGGCTGCATTTACTGAAGTCATTCGAGCTTGCTTTGCAATATTGGAAGGATCGTTGGTTTTCTCTGTTCTAAGCATTTGAATTCGGCGATTTAAATTTACCCAATCATAAAGTTCTCGAGTTCCGAAAAGAAACGAAGCAGTAATAGGTACTTCATTATCCAGAGCACCAAGTTTCTCCAAATTTAAAATTCCATCACTAAACATCTCCGTCCAGACCCGCAGACCTTTTCTGTTGTGTAGGAGATCAAGTACCGCATCTGGAATTGAACCTATTCCCATTTGTAATGTCGATTGGTCTTTTACCATTTCAGCAATCTTCTCACCAATGGCTTTAGCAACTGGATTTCCCTTACCTTGCTTATGTTCTAAAAGAGGTTCATCTATCTCTATTAAAAAATCAATTTCATTCTCATAAATCTGTGCATCCCCATACGTGTACGGCATATTTTTATTTGCTTGGGCTATCACGATTCCACCACGATCACGGACAGTCTCTATTGCAGCAGGAAGCACATTTACTTCAGTACCAAGTGAGACCGTATCGAATCGCCTAGTTGATGTGTGTAGTAGAACAACATCTGGAATTGTGTGATCTCGCAGAATCACAGGCAACATACTCAATCTAGATGGAATGTAATTTAACCTTGGAGAATTTCTCATACCAGGGCCCACAAAAGCAGTTTCATATGTGACACCATCGCGATCTGGAATTCCTACCTGAGCATTAAGCATGTGAAGAATGTATTTTGGAACTGCGCTATCAAACTCTCTTAGCAATGATTTTGGCGTAGCAAAATTTCCAGAGACCAGAACTCTAGGATTCTCTGGGATGTCTTGAAGGACCCGTCTTAATTGTTCTACCGAAATCGTACGCACGGCTTAATCCTCGCACCTTTTTTAAGTGCCAAAGCCAACATTTCGAGGGCTGCCACTTAATACCCTACCCGGATAAAGTTCGCGGTATGACCCAATCTACTTACCAGGCAATTGATCCAACTACAGGCGAAGCTTTTGGGAATCTAATAAATGAAATGGGTAAAAGTGAAGTTGAGAGTTTAATTAGCAGAGCAAATAATCAGAGAGAGAAATTAGCAGCAAGTACTCCACAGGAGCGCGCCGCAATATTGCGTTCCATTGCAACAGTAGTTGAAAGTAAGCGGGAAGAATTAATCGAAATTACGATGAAAGAGACCGCTCTTCCAAATGGTCGTCTGACTGGTGAGTTATCAAGAACAGTTTTTCAATTAGAACAGTTTGCAAAGATGGTTGAAACTGGTGCACATTTACAGGCAATCATCGATTTACCTGATGCAAATTGGATTCCTGCCGCACGTCCAGATATTCGTAAGGCAAATCAGCCATTGGGTCTTGCCGCAATTTTTGCAGCAAGTAATTTCCCTTATGCATTCTCTGTAATTGGTGGAGATAGCGCATCTGCAATTGCCGCAGGTTGCCCAATTATCGTTAAGTCGCATCCTTCTCACCCGAACACCTGCCGGATTATGCGCGATGCAGTTGTGGAAGGATTTAAAAATGCAGGTTTTTCAGAGGACTCTTTTGTTATGGCAGAAGGATTAAATCCAGAGATAACTCATTGGATTGCAGCGCATCCCTCGGTTACATCAATTGGGTTCACAGGGTCGGGAATGGTTGGAAAATTATTAACTGATATTTCACATAAGCGGGCCGTTCCGATTCCGGTTTATGCCGAGATGGGTTCATTAAATCCAGTCTTCTTTACCCCAGGCGCATTAAAAGCAAATGCCGAGGCACTCGCAAAAGCTGCCATGGATTCAGCAACTCTTGGTTCTGGCCAGTTCTGTACTAAACCTGGGATTTTGGTAATTCCAAATGGTTTAGAAGGTGATGAATTTCTAAAACATCTAGAAAATTATCTTGCGACATTGGCCGTTCCACCTCTGCTAAATAAAGGTATTGCAGATCGATACAACAGTGCGACTGCAAAACTTGCCATAGATTCAAAGTTAAAAGTATTTAAAGGAAAAGAGACTGAAGGCGGCTTTGGGGTAGAGCCAACAGTTTTTGTCGTCGATTGGGAAGTTGCAAAATCAAATCATGAATTATTAGAGGAACATTTTGGCCCGACATCAGTTGTTATCAGAACCGATTTTGCCAACTTTGAGAAAGTCGCAGAAGAGATGGAAGGCCAACTCTGCGCAGCGCTTCATGCAGTTTCTGGTGAGAATGTATCTAGATTGCTTAATACTCTGGAAGATCGCGCTGGTCGAGTAATTATGAATGGATTTCCCACTGCTGTTGCCGTCACCGCAGCAATGCAGCACGGTGGTCAGTGGCCTTCTTCCTCTACTCATACAACTTCAGTTGGATTGGATTCCATTTACCGATTCTTGAGACCAGTTGCTCATCAGAATTATTTGGATGAATTACTTCCACCATCACTTCAGAATTCAAACCCTTGGAATATTTCACGCTTGGTAAATGGCGAACTTACTAATAAAGCGATTGGTTAAACTTCATCTATGAGCGATTTTGCAAAGGCCCTTGCCTCAGGTAGAAATGCACTCGATATCGAGATTGCTGCTTTGAATAAGCTGGCATCAAGGATTGAAGAAAATATTGAACCTGCTCTCAAATTAATAACCTCTTCTAAAGGAAGAGTTATTATTTCTGGAATAGGAAAGTCTGGCCTGGTAGGAGCAAAAATCGCGGCCACACTTTCCAGCACCGGAACGGCCGCTTACTTCATTCACTCAACTGATGCTCTTCACGGGGATTCAGGTGCCATTCTTGCCGATGATGTAATCATTGCAATTTCAAACTCTGGCCAAACTTCAGAAGTTGTTTCCTTTGCTTCTATGGTAAAAAGTTGGGGAAATAAAGTTATCGCAATTACTGGAAAGCCAGAATCAGAATTAGGCAGAATCGCTGATGTCGTTCTAGATATTTCATTTGAAAAAGAATCAGATCCAAATGGATTAGCACCAACTACTTCAACAACTTTAACTATTGCCCTCGGTGATGCCTTAGCCGCGGCTTTAATTACTCACAAAAACTTTACCGTGCAAGATTTTGGTAAACGCCACCCTGGCGGTTCTCTTGGAAAAAAATCTAATGGCTAAAGTAACAACGCTAGGAACATTTATGATGGACTTAGTTGCATATACGCCTCGACGTCCAAATAATGGTGAGACTATCCGCGGTGAAGGATTTGCAATGGCACTTGGCGGCAAGGGATTTAATCAGGCAATTGCTGCAGGTCGCGCAGGAGTGCAGAGTGCAATGCTGGGAAATCTTGGTACCGATAATTTTGGTGATGATTTTATGCAAGCCTTTAAGGATGAAGGAGTGCAATCATCTGATATTGAGCGCCATGATGATCTAGGAACTGGCGTAGCCCATATAGCCGTTCAGACTTCAGATGGAGATAACTGCATAATCATTACGCCACTTTCCAATGACCGAAGTACACCTGAATATATCGAACGGCATAAGAAGACAATTTTGGAATCAGATATTCTCTTATTGCAGAATGAATTACTTCCCGAAGGAAACCTTGTAGCGGCAAAAATAGCAAAAGAGAATGGAATTAAAGTCATATTGACACCTGCACCTACAAAAAATGCAGAAAAGTTTGCGGGACTCTGCGATGTTATAGTGCCAAATGAGGGAGAAGCGGAGCAATTAACTGGCGTAACAAGTGATAAACCAGAAGAGCAAGCAGTTGCGCTCACAAAATTATTTGGTTGCCAAGAAGTCGTTATTACGCTCGGCCCAAAGGGAGCATTTGTAACTGACGGAATTAAGTCCGAATACATATCGGCTCCTAAAGTCGAAGCCGTGGACACAATTGGTGCAGGTGACACGATGTGTGCGAATTTAGCCGCGAAGTTAGCCCTAGGAGCAAACTTATTTACAGCAGTTAAGTTTGGAGTTTATGCTGCAACCTTGAAAGTAACTCGTAAAGGTTCGGCGATGGGATCACCAACAGTTTCTGAATTGGCGCAATTTATGGGAGGAAAATAATGAAATACACCGGAATTATTAATCGTGATGTATCTGCAATGGTTGCACGGACAGGTCACTTCGATCGCATCGTCATATCGGATGCGGGTTTTCCAATTCCACCCGGTGTCCCATGCATTGATCTCTCAATGGGCCCAAATCTTCCTAAAGTTCCAGATGTATTAAAAATGATTGCTCTTGAATTACCAGTTGAACAGTTCTGGTTTGCAAATGAAATACAACCATCAGCTGAAGCACGTTCAAAAGAACTTCTCGCGATCTTTCCAAAAGCTGAGTGCATACCTTTGCCTCATGCTGAATTTAAAAAACTTGCTTATGGCGCGGTAGGAGTTATCCGTACTGGCGATTATCACGCCTATGGCAATGTAATGGTTGCCTCTGGCGTTGCTTATTAATTTACCTATTAATTAGCAATTATTTAAGAGTGCTTCTTAACTTGGCTAGTTAGAACTCCGATACCTTCAATACCGGTTCTAACAGTCTCGCCGCCTTTTAAGAATTTTTCTGGTTTAAATCCCATACCAACGCCTTGTGGTGTTCCAGTATTAATAATGTCGCCCGGCATTAACTCCATAACTTGGGATACGTACCAGACACAGTGCGCGATATTAAAGATCATGTCTGATGTATTTGAATCTTGACGCATTTCGCCATCAACTTC
>CAWULH010000019.1:0-11188 GCA_963923215.1 uncultured bacterium | reverse complement strand
CTTGGTGAAAAGATTGAAATTCGCCGAATTGCAGTACTAGAAGGTTCACCAGTTTCAATTTATTTACACCGCACTAGCCCAGATTTACCTCCACAAGTTGGAGTGTTGGTTCAACTTGCGACCGAGGCTCTTGAAGCAGGTAAAGATGTTGCGCAACATATTGCTGCATTTGCACCTCGCTTCTTAAATCGCGAGGAAATTCCAGCAAGCGACCTCGAAAACGAGCGTCGTATTGCAGAAGAGACTGCTCGCCAAGAAGGTAAGCCAGAAGGTGCGATTGCGAAGATTATTGAAGGTCGCGTAAATGGCTTTATCAAGGAGATCACTCTTCTTGAGCAATCATTTGCCAAGGATGCGAAGAAGACCGTGAAGCAGATTGTTGATGAAGCAAAGACCACCGTGTCGGCGTTCCATCGCTTTAAGGTTGGGCAGTAATCTAAACTCCAATAGGTGATTTAGAGTAGTAACAAAAAGCATTAAGGAAGGAGCACTCACTATGGCCCGCAAAGGTTATAAGAGAGTGCTCCTTAAACTTTCTGGAGAAGTTTTTGGTGGCGACGGTGGAATCGGAGTTGATCCGGATGTCGTTCACAATTTTGCCGAGCAAATTGCTGAAGTAGTCCGAAGCGGTGTTCAAGTAGGAATTGTTGTTGGTGGTGGAAATTATTTCCGTGGTGCCGAGTTGCAACAACGAGGAATGGATCGCGCTCGCGCCGACTATATGGGAATGCTCGGAACAGTTATGAACTGTTTAGCACTACAAGATTTTCTGGAGAAGGCGGGAATTGATACTCGCGTTCAAACTGCAATCACAATGGGACAAGTTGCCGAGCCATACATTCCACGACGGGCGATTCGACATTTAGAAAAAGGTCGAGTTGTAATTTTCGGCGCAGGTGCTGGAATGCCATTTTTCACAACAGATACTGTTGCGGCACAACGTGCACTTGAAGTTGGCGCAGAAGCATTGCTTCTTGCGAAAAGTGGTGTCGATGGCGTTTACTCTGCAGATCCCAAGAAGGATTCCCAAGCAACTAAATATGATGAAATTTCATATGATGTTGTTCTGCAGAAATCACTTGCAGTTGCGGATGCAGCAGCATTTAGCCTCTGTCGCGAGAATCAACTTCCAATTGTGGTTTTCGATCTGAAGAATAAGGGAAATATTGCCCGAGCAGTTAAGGGTGATTCCGTGGGAACTTTAGTTAGCTAAACGAGGAGATCATGTCAGAAATAGCAACCGCACTAAGCGATGCTTCAACAAAGATGAATAAAGCTGTTGAAGTTGCAAAGGAGGACTTTGCTGCGATTCGCACCGGACGTGCTCATCCTTCAATGTTCGCCAAAATTTCTGTTGAATACTACGGAACATTTACACCACTTTCTCAACTTGCAACTATTCAAGTTCCAGAAGCTCGCATGGCAATTGTTACTCCATTTGATAAGAGTGCAATGGCATCAGTGGAGAAGGCAATCCGCGACTCTGATTTAGGTGTTAATCCAGCAACTGATGGCGCAGTTATTCGAGTTAACTTTCCACAGTTAACCGAAGAACGCCGTAAGGAGTACATCAAAGTTGCAAAGAATAAAGCGGAGGAATCACGTGTGACTATCCGCAATATTCGTCGCACTGCGAAGGAAGCCATGGAGAAACTTGAAAAAGATGGTCACATCGGGAAAGACGAAGTTGCTCGTGGCGAAAAAGATTTAGAGAAAGTTACATCTGATCACGTTGCAAAAATTGATGAACTTTTAAAGCATAAGGAAGCTGAGCTTCTAGAGGTTTAAGAAATGGCGGACCTGCATAAGATTAATGACGCGATTAATAAGCGCGTTGGCAGGAATCTAGTCACATCCACAATTGTTGGCGTATTACTTCTCGTAGTTGTCTTTGGAAGTGCCTACTTCGTCCAAGGAGTATTTGGTGTACTTGCCTGGTTTGCCGCAATGGTGGCAACCCGTGAGTTAAAACTTGCATACAGGCATGGCGGAATAGAAGTTCCAGAACATGGGCTTCAGATTGCAGCCACTGCAATGATTCTGGCAGCCTGGTTTGGAAAAGTATCTGCTCTTGCAGTTGTAACTTCTTTTGTTATTCCAAATATTATGGCTTATTTATTAATTAGGTCGCCAAAAGATTTTGTAAAGCGCTCAACAGCATCTGCATTTGCTCTTTTTTATATTCCATTTCTTGTCAGTTTCATTCTCTTGTTGGCACACCATGATGATGGGGGAGCAAGAATTCTCGCTCTAATGGTCTTAGTTGCTTGTAACGATACTTTTGCATTTTTATCTGGAGTACTTTTTGGAAAGCATTTAATGGCACCTCATGTAAGCCCTAAGAAAACTTGGGAAGGATTTATCGGTGCAATAATTGCGACAACAGTTGGTGCCGCGCTTGTTTTTCATTTCGCATTCCATAAGGCCTGGTACATTGGGGCGATTCTTGGAGTGGTTGGTGTAATTACTGCGACATTTGGCGATCTAATTGAATCTGCAATAAAACGCGATCTTGGAATTAAAGATATGGGTTCTATTCTTCCAGGCCACGGTGGAATCTTGGATCGAGTGGATTCAATGCTTTTTACAGCACCTGCAGTCTGGTTCGCATTCGAATTAATTAAGCACTTTAATTTATGAGTGAATTAAAGCTTGTAGATATTGACGGTAAGGGGAAGAAGCCAAGTAAGCCACCTCTTCATTTTGCCGATTTGACCCCAGAGGAACGGAAGGCAAAGGTAGTTGAACTCGGACTCCCTGCATTCCGTGCCAACCAACTTGCAGTTCATTATTTCGAGCATTACAACGATAATCCAGATTCTTGGACGGATATTCCAAAAGAGATCCGGTCAAATTTAAGTAATGGCTTAATGCCAAAATTAATAACTCTGGTTCGATCTATTAATGCAGATGGTGGAACAACTAGAAAAGATCTTTGGCGATTACATGATGGGACTCTTGTTGAATCAGTACTCATGCGCTATTCAGATCGAACAACAGTCTGTATATCATCCCAAGCAGGTTGTGGAATGGACTGCCCGTTCTGCGCTACCGGCCAACTTGGATTAACAAGAAATCTAAGTGCTGGCGAAATTACAGCACAAGTAGTTGCTGCTGCTAAAGCTTGCGCTGAAGGTGAGTTACCAGGCGGACCTACTCGTTTATCTAATGTCGTATTTATGGGTATGGGTGAACCGATGGCTAATTACAAAGCAGTTATGCAAACAATTCGAAATATTGTTTCGCCGCAGCCAAATGGTCTCGGTATAGGTGCAAGATCAGTAACACTTTCAACGGTTGGAGTAGTTCCTGGAATCGAGAAGTTAGTTGATGAAGGTATTCCAGTAACACTTGCCGTCTCGCTACACACACCTGATGATGAATTACGCGACACCTTAGTTCCGATAAATAATAGATTTAAAGTTAAAGAAGTATTAGAAGCAGCTGATAAATATGAGGCAAAGACGGGGCGAAGATATTCGATTGAGTATGCACTTATTAGAGATATAAACGATCAGAAATGGCGCGCAGATTTACTTGGCAGATTATTGAAAAATCGGAATGCCCATGTGAATTTAATACCTTTAAATCCGACTCCTGGCTCGAAGTGGACCGCATCACGCCCAGAGGATGAGCGGAACTTCGTTAAAACCTTAGAAAGTTATGGTGTTCCAGTTACCGTACGAGATACACGTGGCAGAGATATCGACGGAGCCTGTGGTCAATTAGCCGCCTCCGAGATAATCTCCGGCTCATGAAAAACCTTCAAAATTTCATCAATGGTAAGTCGGTTCCATCAAAATCTGGAAAAAGTTCGGAAGTAATAAATCCATCAACTGGAAAGGCATATGCAACTGCACCAGTTTCAAATTCTGCAGATGTAGATGCTGCGATGAATGCAGCAAGTACAGCTTTTGATGTTTGGCGAGATGCAACTCCTTCTGAAAGACAGCGCGCAATTTTAAAGATTGCGGATGCAATCGAAAGTCGTCAGGATGAATTGATTGCAATTGAAAGTGAAAATACTGGAAAACCAATTGGTTTAACTAAATCCGAAGAGATCCCACCAATGGTTGATCAGATCCGTTTCTTTGCCGGAGCTGCGAGAAATCTTGAAGGTAAATCTGCCGGTGAATATATGCGCGGTATGACATCTTTTATCCGACGTGAACCAATTGGAGTCTGTGCGCAAGTCACTCCTTGGAATTATCCAATGATGATGGCTGTCTGGAAGTGGGCACCTGCAATTGCGGCAGGAAATGCTGTTGTGTTAAAACCAAGCGACACAACTCCCGCTTCAACAGTATGGATGGCAGAGTTGATGTCTGAGTTCCTACCAAATGGTGTTTTTAATGTTATTTGTGGTGATCGTGAAACCGGTAAAACACTTGTTGAACATAAAACTCCATCAATGGTCTCTATTACTGGATCAGTTCGCGCAGGTATTGAGGTTGCTAAATCGGCCGCGAATGATGTTAAGCGAGTTCACTTAGAACTTGGCGGCAAGGCGCCCGTTGTTGTATTTGCCGATGCAAACCTTGAAGCTGCAGCCGAGGGAATTGCCATTGCTGGTTATTTTAATGCCGGTCAAGATTGCACTGCTGCAACACGTGTAATTGTCGAAGAGGCAGCTTATGAAAAATTTGTGGCACTTCTCGCAGAACAGGCCAAGGTAATCAAGACAGGCTCACCTGATGAAGATGTTTTATTTGGGCCGGTAAATAATGCTAATCAGTTGGATCGAGTCGGTTCTTTTTTAAATAAGACTCCTGATCATGCCAGAGTTTTGGTTGGCGGATCTAAAGTGGATCGAGCAGGATATTTCTTCAATCCAACGGTAGTCGCTGATCTCAAGCAGGATGATGAGATGATTCAGAATGAAATCTTTGGACCTGTAATCACAGTTCAGAAATTTAAGGATGAGGCCGAGGCAATCCGATATGCCAATGGAGTTGTATATGGATTGGCATCAAGTGTCTGGACCTCAAACCACAGTAGAGCGATGCGCCTCGCCAAGGCGTTTGACTTTGGGTGCGTCTGGATCAATACCCATATTCCGCTTGTGGCAGAGATGCCTCATGGTGGATATAAGCGATCAGGTTATGGGAAAGATTTGTCTTCTTATGGTTTTGAGGATTACACCCGAATCAAACACGTTATGACCAACCTGAACGGCTAGGATTTTCTCACCTCCGCACACGAACTGAAAGTTAGAGTACATGTTAGGCAAGACCGAACTTCCTCAAGAAATTAAAACGATGGCAGATGCACATCTTTCACGTCGCGCACTTCTTGCAGGTGCAACTGGATTAGGTGCGGCAGCACTTATTGGTGGTGAAACTATTGGTGCAGCATCTGCCGAAGCAGCGGGTTCGACAGTTCGTTTTGGTAACTGGTCACTTTATTTAGATTATGATAATAAAACTAAGACCTATCCAACACTTGTTGACTTTACAAAGAAAACTGGGATTCAAGTAAAATACATGGAAGTTATTGACGACAATGACTCTTTCACAACAAAAGTAACTCCACAACTAAGATTGAAAAAAGATATCGGCTATGACTTAGTGGTACCTACCGAATGGATGGCAGCAAGATGGTTAAAAGCTGGTTTTGCTCAGAAATTAGAGGCTGCAGCAATTCCAAATAAGAAGAATTTAATTTCATTTTTGGGAAAACGTGATTTTGATTTAAATAGAGATTACACACTCCCATGGGCGGGCGTAATTGCAGGTCTTGCTTGGAACAAAGTTAAACTACCAAAAGGAATTCAGACTTTAGAAGATAAAGTCCATCCAGAACGTGGATTGTTCAGTAATCCCGCACTCAAGGGAAAAATTGAAGTTCTATCTGAGATGCGCGATACCGTTGGATTAATCCTTATGTTCCAAGGTGTAGATATCGCAAAACCATTTCCGCAAGCGAAGTGGGATAACGCACTTGCATATCTTCAGAAGAAAGTTAAAGATGGCTGGATTAGGCAGATTAAGGGTCAGAGTTATCAGGAAGATATGATTTCAGGAGATGCGGTTGCAGTAATCGGTTGGTCTGGCGATATAAATCAATTAAATCTTCAGAATCAGAATAAATTTGAATTTGGTCTACCTGAATCAGGTGGCACATTCTCTAGCGACAATATGTTGATTCCGGTGACTTCACCAAATAAGGCCGGTGCCGAGGCAGTAATGAATTATTACTACGATCCAGTAGTTGCGGCTCGGGTTGCAAATTACATTAATTATGTATGTCCTGTTAATGGTGCTCAGGAAGCGATGGCAAAAGTGAACCCAATTAATGTGAAGAATCCTTTAATTTTCCCTGATCAGAAAATGTGGAGCAATCTTCATGTATTCCGAAATCTCTCCGGAGCCGAGCAAATCTCATTTGCGGCTTCATTCCAGAAGGTAAGTGGTAACGCGTAGTGGCTGACGTAAGCACTTCAGTACACGGAGATATAAAATTAATTTCTTTAACAAAGTCTTATGGTGACTTCAATGCGGTAGATGATATTTCAGTAACCGTTCCACAAGGTTCCTTCTTCGCTCTATTAGGTCCTTCTGGTTGTGGAAAGACTACAACTCTGAGAATGATTGCAGGCTTGGAAGATCCGACCAAAGGAAAAATCCAAATTGGCAATATCGATATCACCAACAAGCGTCCTTATGAGAGACCCGTAAATACAGTCTTCCAGAATTATGCGCTATTTCCGCATCTTAGTATTTATGAAAATATTGCGTTTGGTTTAAGACGTCGAGGTATAAAAGATATTGATGAAGCTGTTAAAAAAGTATTGAATTTAGTTGAGTTGCCACTATTAGCAGACCGCAAACCAAATCAATTATCTGGTGGACAGCAACAGCGCATTGCTCTTGCACGTGCAATCGTAAATCGCCCAGCACTGCTGCTTTTGGATGAACCACTCGGCGCCCTTGATTTGAAATTGCGCCGGCAGATGCAGATTGAACTTAAGTGGATTCAGACAGAAGTTGGTCTTACTTTCGTACATGTTACTCATGATCAAGAAGAGGCTATGACTATGGCCGACACCATTGCAGTTATGAACGAGGGAAGAATCGAACAACTTGGTTCACCTGCAGAGCTTTATGACAATCCCAAAACTACTTTCGTCGCAAATTTTCTTGGTCAATCTAATTTAATTAAAGGTGAGATTGAAGGAAGTGATGGTGATTTTCACGTCGTAAACTGTCATGGCGCGAAATGGAAATTACCGAAGAATCGTAATCATTCACGAAGTTCTTCAGTACTCCTTGGAGTCCGACCAGAGAAACTTCGCATTTATGCAAGTGGAACAGCACAATCTGGTAATCAGTTTGATGGTGGCGTAATTACTGATGTTTCATATATTGGAGTAAGCACTCAGTACCAGGTTGAAATGCCATGGAAACAAGAGATTATGGTCTTTGAACAGAATGATGACGGAACTCCGCCACTTGATAAGGGCGATCGAGTCGTTATCTCTTGGGAACCAGCATTTACATTTGGGTTGGATGGTTCTTCAGATGCTCATGCTGGATCTGAAGTAGAAGAGGCTTAATAAAATGGCATTTCTTCACGCCGTTGCAAGTCACAAAAACGGTGAAACTAAACGCCGTTCAAAGATTCCATATTTTTTACTGGCCCCAGGAATTATCTGGCTGGCGTTATTTTTTATTCTTCCTATTTACAGATTATTACTTACATCAACTCAAACTCCTGGTGAGAATTTAGGAGAGTATGTCCAGACTTATCGGTTCGCAAATTTTGCAGACGCTATAAGTGCCGCCGCCCCACAATTTATTAGATCTTTTCTTTTTGCTTCTTTTGCAACAATTCTTGCATTGGTCATTTCATACCCGCTTGCCTATGCAATTGCATTTAAATCTGGGAAATATAAAAATATATTGCTCGTTCTTGTTGTTGCCCCATTTTTTGTATCTTTCCTACTTAGAACTATTGCATGGACTCAGATTCTTGGGGAGCAAGGTTTAGTAATTAAAGTCTTACGTGGTCTACACATAATTGGATCTAATACTCATTTAACTGCAACAGCTTTCGCAGTTGTAATGGGAATTACCTACAACTTTCTTCCCTTCATGACCCTGCCACTTTATTCTTCTCTAGAGCGAATTGATCCTAGAACTCTTGAAGCCTCTGGTGATCTATATGCAAATGCGTTCACAACATTTAGAAAAGTTACACTCCCACTTTCCATGCCAGGAGTTGTAGCCGGAACGCTACTCACATTTATTCCCGCGGCAGGTGATTATGTAAACGCCGAAATTCTTGGGAATCCGGGAACAAAAATGATTGGAAATGTAATTTCAGCAAGGTACTTACAGATTGTTGATTATCCGGGAGCGGCATCACTCTCTTTTATTCTGATGGCAACTATTTTAATTCTCGTCGTAATTTATGTACGCCGAGCTGGTACTGAGGAACTTGTATGAAGCACTGGTTTGGTAAGAATTTAATAAAAATTTATGCATTTTTGGCTTTTACCTACCTCTTTATTCCAGTTCTTTACACATTTGTTTTCTCATTTAATAATTCAATTAAGAGCAATATTGTCTGGGTGGGATTTACACTAAATAATTGGAAGAATCCATGTGGTGCTCCAGATGTTTGCAATGCTTTGGGGAACTCTTTAAAAATTGGTCTGCTGGCAACTTTAATTGCAACAATTCTAGGTACATTGATTGCTTTCGCTATTGGAAGATATTCCTTCTATGGAAGATCAGCAACGAATTTACTTATTTTCTTGCCGATGGCCACTCCTGAAATAGTTATGGGAGCTTCGCTTCTTACAATGTTTTTATCATTCGGAATAAATCCAGGTTTCTGGACCATCGTAATTGCACACGTTATGTTCTGCATTTCCTTTGTGGTGGTTACCGTGAAAGCTCGAATAGCTTCTTTGGATCCAAGATTGGAACAGGCCGCAATGGATTTATATGCTGATGAGCGGGAGACTTTCCGCCGCGTAACTCTTCCACTATTAGCACCAGGTATTGCAAGCGCGGCTCTTCTTTCATTTAGTCTTTCATTTGATGATTTCATCATCACCAATTTCAATTCAGGAAATGTCAATACCTTTCCAAAGTTCGTCTATATATCTGCACAAAGAGGACTTCCGGCCGCAGCAAATGTAATAGGAAGCTCTATGTTCATGATTGCACTGATAATCGTTTTAATTGGGCAAGTTGTAAATCGTCGGCGGAAGGTTGCCTAATGGCAAAAATCGGAAATATGTATGGCCTGGATTTCACATCACGGCAGGGCGATGCTCCTAACCAAGGCTTTTGACTTTGGGTGCGTCTGGATTAATACCCACATTCCGCTAGTGGCAGAGATGCCCCACGGAGGATATAAGAGATTGGGCTATGGGAAAGATTTATCTTCTTATGTTTTTGAGGACTACCTCCGAATCAAACACGTGTTGACCAATTTAAATTCACAAATTTATTACGAGAATTAGCCTAATTTTGCCCCTCGAGACATAGGATTACAGGACTAACTACCCACCAAATCCAAATTGAGAAAGTGAGAGCAAGATGTCAGATACAAAAGACCAACAACATGGTGACCACAAACTTCACTCAAATGTTCTTGGTTTGTTCGAATCATCAATCATGGGCATTGCAGGTTCAGCTCCTGCATACTCAATTGCCGCGACAACCGTAACACTTGCTCTTGTTGTTGGATTATTTGGACCGGGTGAACTTTTTTATTCTGGAATAGCAATGTTTGGTGTAGTAGTTGCGTTTCACTATATGAGTAAGTACCGCCAAAATGCTGGCGCAACTTATATCTGGGTTCGAAACGCCTTACATCCAATTTTAGGTTATTTAGCTGGCTGGTCACTGGTGACGGCATCCATTATCTTTGGAATGGTTTCGACAGTACCTGCCTCTACTGGTCTCTTATCGCTTTTTACTAGTAACGAAAAGATTTTAAATAATGTGCACTGGACTACTCTAATTGGTGCAATTATTTTCATCGTAATGGTTGCGATTATCGCTTTTGGAATAAAATTTACTGCAAAAGCTCAGATAGTTATGACTGTAATTGAACTTGGTTTACTTTGGATATTTGATATTTTGGCATTATTGCACCACCCAAAAACCCACCATTTTTCATGGTCGTGGTTTTCATTTAAGGATATAAAGGCATATTCAATTCCTGAAAAGATTTTAGGAAGTACTACAACTCCATTTGATCCAAAATATGTAACGGCTCAAGGACTTACTGCAATAATGGTCGGTGCAGTTACTGGAGCATTTTTTTATTGGGGATGGGATGTGACAGCAAATCTAAATGAAGAAACCAAGGCTGGACATGAAAATGCGGGTAAGGGTGGATTAATCGGTACATTCTTCGTATTTTCTACATTTTTACTCACGATAGTTTCAATTAACTTAGTTTTAAGCGATGCAACTCTAACTTCGAGTTCTAGCGTACTAACTGATTTTGCTGCGGTACTCCTTCCAGGAGCCTGGGGCAAGCTCCTTGTACTTTCAGTTCTCTTATCAACTGTTGCGACAATTGAAACACAGATGATTCAAGTAACTAGAACTCTTTTTTCAATGGGAAGAGATCGCGCTCTACATGGCTCATTTGCTAAAGTACATAAAGAATATAGAACTCCATGGAATGCAACAGTTTTCACAACTGTTTTTGTTCTGATTTTCTTTATTGGTTCGCAATTTATTTCAAGTGTAAATAAAATTGCGCAATCAGGTGTGGCCGCTATAGGTATTCAAATCTGTTTTTATTACGCTCTTGCTGCATTAAGCGTAATTGTGCTTTATCGCAAATACATATTTAAAAATATCAAGTATGCAATTTTGATAGGTTTGTGGCCTGCACTATCTGGAATCTTCCTAATTGCCGTTCTATTAAAGGTAATTCCATCTTTAGATAAACTCTCACTTTGGGTAGGTGTAGGTACAGTGGCTCTTGGAGTAATCCCAATGGCTATCTACTGGAAGCAAGGTTCGCCTTACTTCCAAAAGCCAACACCTGAAGAGCGATTAGCACACCTAGATTAAATTTTTAATTAGTTTTAGGGAGAGTTTGTGATGGCCAATATCGGAAATATGTATGGTCCAGATTTCACATTTCTCGGGATACCTAGATGCGATATTGAAGATCCAAAAAGTTATGCTGGTGCTGATGTAGTTATTTTGGG
>CAWULH010000018.1:0-11635 GCA_963923215.1 uncultured bacterium | reverse complement strand
TTCGCTTCGCCTTTGGATTTGATCCGGTAATTGGAATACGGATACAAGCAGAACGATTACGTGCTGAGTATGCCAAGTTGACCGGCGCTTCATATCCCGGAACAAGTCGGCGATATGAGTTAACTGTTGGATTGGTAAAAGCCAACAACGATGGGGCATGCTTTAAGAGACCTCCGATATACCAACGCGCGATGTCGGAGAGGTCTCCATATTTTCCAGCGTCGAAAAATAGTGGCTTGCCATCTTTCCATAGCGATTGGTGAACGTGCATTCCCGAACCATTGTCACCAAAAAGTGGTTTTGGCATAAATGTTGCAGTTTTGCCTGCGGCCCAAGCTGTGTTCTTAATGACGTACTTAAATTTCATAACGTCATCACCGGCCTGTTCAATATCAGCAAAGCGGTAGTTAATTTCCATCTGTCCTGCGGTACCAACTTCATGGTGCGAACGTTCTACATTTAAGCCAACTTCACCAAGTTTGATAACCATCTGATCACGGAGATCTGCATATTGATCAGTAGGTGAGACTGGGAAGTAACCGCCTTTTATGCGAGTGCGGTAACCACGGCTTGGAGTTCCATCAGCATCAAACTCTTCGCCACGATTCCACCATCCTTCATAGGAATCAATGTGGTGGTAGGACTCGTTCATATCAGTTGAGAATCTAACTGCATCAAAAACGTAAAACTCAGCTTCAGGAGCGAAAAATGCGGTATCGGCAATTCCAGTTGATCGTAGGTAGTTAACTGCCTTTGTGACAATTCCACGTGGATCACGAGAATATGGCGTGTTATCAATTGGGTTATGAACTGAGAAGAGAATGATTAAAGTCTTCTCTTTACGATATGGATCGATATAAGCAGAGGACGGAATTGGAAGTAACTTCATATCTGATTCATGAATTGATTGGAAACCACGGATTGAAGAACCATCAAACATCAATCCTTCAGTAAAGACTGCTTCATCAAAAGCTTCTGCTGGAAGATTGAAGTGGTGTTGAATACCTGGTAGATCGATAAAGCGAACGTCAACCAATTTAACATTTTCTCGCTTTATGAAATCAAATATTTCTTTTTTATCTTTAAACATTTTTCTCCTGTAAGAAAAACTCGATCGGACTCGTCAGTGAGCCTTCGAGAAGGTTGTCTTGATGGGAGAAACCTTAAGGGGTGCCGGTAAAAAAGACTTAACCCTTGTGTTACGGTCTTGTTTCGGATTGGGACTAATACCGCGCCCAGTACCCTTCGGACGTGGAAATCGCTCCTTTTGGCCGGCGACTCGTGGCCCTTTTTGCAGATTGGACCCTCTCTTACTTTGTAGCAGTCTTTATGGCCTCATTCCATTTTGGTCCGGTACGAGTGCTTCAATATTTTGCTTTTTTTGTTGAAGTTTTTCTTTTTACAATTTTTACTGGAGCAAGTGTTGGTCAAAGGTTAATGAAATTAAAGGTAGTCACTTATCCAGACGGGATATACCTACCTCCACTTCGAGTATTAGTAAGGACAATTCTTTTAATTTTAGTGATTCCAGCATTATTTACGAGAGATAGGCGAGGTTTTCACGACGTAATTGCTAAGAGTTTAATTATTACCGTTTAGGCATACGCGCATTGCGATTAAAAGGCATAGGACCCTTCGGCATTGGCATATTCATTCCACCAATTGCTTTTTCGCGAGATCTAACTTCGCGGAGCTGAGTCTTATTTAATTTCTTAGGAAGTTTCTTTAGGTGCTTCTGTAATTTACGGAGCGGGACTTGTCCTTTTTCATTTCCAGCAAATACCTCAGTCACAGGTACTCCGTTTATAAATCTTTCAACTTTGCGATGTTCTTCTTGCATCATCGCGCGGACAGCAAAGCCACCTTCGCCTACAAGTACCACTCCGCATCTACCAACAGCGCGATGCACCATATCTTGATTCTTATTTACTGCAACTGCTGGAGTAACTGTGAAACCTGAACGAATTGCCATGATTACCGATCCTGCTGCACCCAACTGGTTCTCAATCGATGCAAATGCAGCACTATTTGCTTGGCGCGAAAATATGAAAAAGGCTAGAAGAAGGCCAAGTGGTAGAGAGATAATCGCAAAATAAACAGGGTGGTTTATTGAAGCCCCAATAGCAATTCCACCAATTAAAACTATAACTCCCGCAACACCGGCATATAGAAAAGCGATTGGTTTGTGCTTCCGAACCAATTTGAAAGCATCTTTTAATACAGCTAATTGACCTTGCTTCTCACCAGGAGTATTTTCTTTATTCTTCCGACGGAATAATGCCATTTTTAACTTTCCCCATTTCGTCTTCGTTCAGACTCCAACTTTACTTCCTCTGGAGTAGGGGCAGTGCCACCTAAACGGGCAGGTGCCCACCATTCTCCTTCAAATTTATCCGGATATTCACTCTGCACTTCTCGGAGCAACTTTTCCAGACGAACTTTTAAATCCGCTTCAGCCTTATCAACATCCTCACTTTTTTCGACGAAATAAGGCTCGCCAAAATAAACTGATATTGGAAACTTCTTCCGCTTAAAGTTTGGTTTATGGCCTTTTGTATAAATTCGCTGCGAACCCCAAATAACCGTTGGAATTATTGGAACATGCCCACCTTGCGAAAGCCTTACGGCGCCACTTTTTAAATCTTTAATTTCCCAACTTTTCGAGATTGTTGCTTCTGGAAAAATCCCAACTATTTCACCTGCTCGAAGGTAACGCATTGCCGCTACAAAAGATTGCGATCCATTTTCCCGGTCGACCGAAATATGGTGCATCCCGCGCATTAGCGGTCCTGCAAATTTATTATCAAAGATTGATTTCTTTGCCATGAATCTTACGTATCTTTTACGAGGGAGTACGCCAGTACCAATCAATGCAAAATCAAGATATCCGACGTGGTTCATTGCAAGAACTGCGCCACCATTTGTTGGGATATTTTCTTGCCCTTTAAATTTAAATTTTAAACCGAGTAATTTCCATCCGGTCTTAATTCCAATAATTACCGGTGGATAGACAAAATCTCTCATTGAGAGATGGCCCGATTTTCCTGCGCTTGCTTAAATAAGCGCCCGGCTCGATAACTAGAACGGACAAGCGGACCACTCAAAACTCCAGCAAATCCAAGGTAATTTGCCTCCTTGGATAGTTCTACAAACTCTTCTGGCTTTACCCATCTTGAAATCGGATGGTGTTTAGGAGATGGCCGTAAGTACTGTGTAATTGTTATCAAATCACAACCAACTGAACGAAGATCTTTGAGAGCTTGGGTAATCTCGTCTCTAGTTTCACCCATTCCAAGGATCAAATTTGATTTTGTGATTAAACCAAAAGCATTTGCCTGTTTGATTACATCCAAAGAACGTTCATAATTAAATGCAGGGCGAATACGTTTAAATATTCTTGGGACAGTCTCTAAATTATGAGCAAAGACTTCTGGTCGAGATTCAAATACTTCATTTAAAAGAACTGGGTTTGCACTGAAATCTGGCGCAAGCATCTCAACGCCAGTACCAGGGTTTAAGGCGTGAATCTGACGGATTGTCTCGGCATATAACCAAGCACCTTCATCTTCCAGGTCATCACGAGCAACTCCAGTCACTGTCGCATAACGGAGTTTCATTGTTGCAACTGATTCGGCAACACGGCGCGGTTCGTCTCGATCTAGCGGCTCGGGTTTTCCAGTATCAATATTGCAGAAGTCGCATCTACGAGTGCAACGCTCGCCGCCAATTAAAAATGTTGCCTCACGATCTTCCCAACACTCAAAAATATTTGGACATGCCGCCTCTTGGCAGACAGTATGGAGGTTCTCTCTACTTACAAGAGAACGGAGAGAGGTGTACTCCGGTCCCATCTTTGCGCGAGTCTTTATCCATTCTGGTTTTTTTTCGATTGGAGTCTGCGCATTTCGAGCCTCTATCCGCAGCAGCGGACGACCATTTGGTGCTGTTGGCATTATGAGATTCTCGCAAGTCCTTCTGAAACATAACGTTCCACTACAGGAAGGACTTCAGAAATTGTTATATCTCGACCAAGTTCCTTAGCCATTGAAGTGACGCCTGAATCTGTAAAGCCACAAGGGTTTATTCGGTCAAAGAAAGATAGGTCAGGATTTACATTAAGAGAAAAGCCATGAATAGTCACACCTTTTGCTACTCGAATACCAATTGCTGAAATCTTCCTATCATTACCATTATCACGGAGCCATACACCACTACGTTCACAATATCTCTCACTTGTAATTCCAAATTCTGAGAGGGCGGCAATTATTGAAGTTTCAATTTCGCGAACGAAACCAACGACATCATTTCGATTACGTAATTTAATTATTGGATATCCAATCAATTGGCCAGGTCCATGCCACGTAATTTTTCCACCGCGATCGGTATCAATTACTGGTGTGCCGTCAATCGGCCTATCTTTTAATTCCGTCCGGCGACCTGCGGTATACACAGAATTATGTTCCAACATCAGAAGAGTATTTTGAGTAACTCCTTCAATTACCTGATTCTGTATTTCCCGCTGCAATTGCCAGGTCGGTAGGTAATCAACAAGGCCAAGATGTTTAATATTTAAAGATGTGGCCAAAGTTGCCGAAGAGTTCACGGGACTAGCCTAATTGGAAAGGGGAATCTATGCGAAAAAGCGGTAGCCTTCGCCTTTATGAGCACACAAAAACCACAGAAACATAGAAAGCCGTTAGCAGTTGCAATCTTGGTATTTATCGCTTGGATGGGAATTTCTGGAGTGGCAGGGCCGCTTTTTGGAAATCTCTCTTCAGTACAGAAGAACGATAATGCCGACTTTCTTCCTAAGAATGTGGAGGCTCAGAAATTTGCAGATGAATATAAAAACTTCACAGCTTCGGCTAACAGGCAATTACCTGCCTTGGTCCTTTTTACCGGCGATATCACTCCGGAAAAAATTGCCTCAGTAAATCAATTTATTAATACCCTTCCAGGTAAATCACTTGTAACAAAAAAAGGTCAACCAATAGATGGCGTTGATAAGAAAATTGGAGACTTTTTAACGCCTGGGCAACAGTTAGTTGCATTTCCTTCAAAGGATATGAAGGCTATTCTGGCAAATGTCCCATTTGATAATACCTACGCTGGAAAACAATTAGCAAATAAGAAGCCATC
This sequence comes from uncultured bacterium, assembly GCA_963923215.1. GTDB lineage: Bacteria > Actinomycetota > Actinomycetes > Nanopelagicales > Nanopelagicaceae > AAA044-D11. The sequence goes on along the minus strand of CAWULH010000018.1, from coordinate 6,496 downwards.
GCTACCTGCTGTAGTTGATTCAATCAGATTTTATTCAGATCAATTTGCAACAACTTCGGGATTCAAATCCCATGTAACCGGGTTCGCTGCAATCTTTGCAGATCTTTTTGGAGCGTTCAGTGGCATCGACACGACTTTAATTTTCACTACGGTGATTGTGGTTGGATTGATCCTAATTGTTGTTTATCGCTCGCCATTGTTATGGATACTTCCTTTATTTAGCGCACTTATGGCGGAATCCTTAGCCGGCGCAATAATTTATATATTAGCCAAGAAGAACATCATTACTTTAGATGGACAATCTCAAGGAATTCTCTCAGTTTTAGTTATTGGAGCGGCGACAGATTATGCCCTCCTTTTAATTGCACGTTATCGGGAAGAGTTGCATCATTATGATTCCAGGTTTGATGCAATGAAGGTGGCTTGGCGTGGTGTCGTAGAACCAATTATCGCCTCTGGTTCAACAGTGACTCTTGGACTACTCGTCCTTCTATTGAGTCTTCTCAAGAATACAAAAGGACTTGGTCCTGTTGGTGCAATAGGAATCATCTGTGCGATGTTCACAATCCTTACATTGCTTCCCGCGATTTTAGTGATTTTTGGTCGCTGGATATTCTGGCCAAAAATTCCACGACATGATGATGTAGATGAGAAATTAACAGGTATCTGGTCAAAAGTTGCAATGGCAACACAGAAGGCGCCAAAGAAATTTGCGATTATAACTACGGTAGTTCTTCTTGTGATGGCATCATTTATCACAACCTTAAAAGCCTCTGGAATTTCTACAATTCAAGGTTTCACTACCAAACCCGACTCGTTGATAGGCCAGGATGTTCTCTTACAACATTTCCCTGGTGGACAGGATCAACCGACTCAAATTCTTACTTCGGAGAGTAATTCAGCTGCAGTACTGGCAGCCGTAAAAGGAGTTCCGGGAGTTGCATCTGTCTCTCCTGAATTTGCAGGACAAGTGATTCCAGGTCAACCGCTTCCACCCGTAAAAGTTGTCAATGGAAATGTTGTCATCGATGCAACATTACAGATGCCAGCGGATTCACCAGCAGCAAGAAAATTAGTTCCACTAATTAGAGATGCAGTGCATACTGTTGATAAGAATGCATTAGTTGGCGGAATATCAGCAACATTTTATGATGTCGATAGAGCATCTGCTCGAGATCGAAATTTAATCATACCTATCGTTCTCATATTAATTGCATTTATCTTAGGCATGCTTTTGCGAAGTATTTTGGCCTCACTAGTCCTCTTAGTAACGGTAATTATTTCGTTCGTTGCGACGCTAGGGGCATCAGCATTTGTCTTCAACCATATATTTAAGTTTGCAGGTGCTGATACCGGATTCCCACTCTTTGCATTTATTTTCTTAGTTGCATTGGGAATTGATTACAACATATTCTTAATGACGCGCGTGCGCGAAGAAGCAATAAAGATTGGAACAATTGCCGGAACTACAAAGGGCGTCACAGTAACTGGTGGCGTTATTACCTCTGCTGGAATTGTCTTGGCAGCAACCTTCACAGTTCTAGGTGTCCTTCCATTAGTCTTCCTGGCGGAAATTGCTTTTGCAGTTGCTTTTGGTGTCCTTCTGGATACATTAGTAGTTCGTTCAATTCTCGTACCAGCTCTAGTTCACATAATTGGGCCAAAGATTTGGTGGCCATCAAAACTTGCAAATTCGAATAAATAATTTGAAGACGCATTAAATGAGAAGAATCGCAGTTGTTGGTGCGGGTCTCTCCGGGCTTACAGCTGGGATATATCTATCGAGGCAGAATCTAGAAGTCACTCTCTATGAGGCAAGTGATCGGGTAGGTGGGCGAGTTACTACTGATTACATCGATGGCTATATCTGTGACCGAGGTTTTCAAGTAATAAATCCAAGTTATCCCGAAATTAGAAGATTAAATGGCTTAAAAGATCTGGAATTTTCCCCTATCTCGCCAAATGTGAGAGTTGATGGAATTCCGTACGGAATATCCCATCCAATTAATATTTTGAGAGCACTTCCTGATTTAAAAAGAAAAGTAATTAACCCTTTTTTAAAAGGGGTATTTCTTACAGAGCCTAAAAATATCAATCCAAAAACTGCAAATGAAATAATGCGGAGTTTTATCGTTGGAAGACCAGGAGTGCCCAAACTTGGCGTCGCTAAGTTCACAGAAAATCTAGCCAAAACTGCCGGAACTATTAAGTTGGGAGCTGCTGTCGATTCAGTAGGTAAAGGTACTGTCTCGGGAAATTTTGGAAACGAAAAATTTGATGCTGTAATAATTGCGACAGATCCTGCCACTGCCACACATTTAACGGGGGTAAAAAAATATCAAAAACTTCTTCAATCTTTTACTTGGTATTACTCGGTTAAGAATGAGATACCAAATTCAAAGTATCTCTCAATTAATTCAAAAGGTAAGTTAGTTAGCTCTGTTGTTATGTCTAACGTTTCTAGCGCATATGCACCGAATGGTTATTCATTGATTTCAGCAACTTCTTTGAATCCACTTGGAGAAAATGAATTAAAGAAAGAATTAGAGAATCTTTGGGACATTTCAACACGAGATTGGGAGTTAATTAACCGCTATGAGATCAAGGAATCACTTCCATTTAGAGAAGATTTCGAGAAATTAAATCCCAAAATCGGAGAGTTCCTCTATTTAGCCGGGGACCACATGGATATCCCATCTCAAAATGGTGCTATGAGAAGTGGTAGGCGAGCGGCCGCGGCTCTTATAGCTGATTTAAAGTTGAACTAATTTCTCTAGAGCATCTGTAATATGTGGGTAATCAAAATGAAATTTGTCATCCAATAAGACTTGTGGAATAACTTTCTTACTTCCCAAAATTTCAGTAGAGAAACCACCGAGCGCAAGTTTTAATGCGATTCCAGGAGTATGAAATAGGGCTGGTCGATGAAGTGCGCGGGCAAGAGCCGCTGTGAATTGCGAGTTGGTGACTGGGTTAGGTGAAGTTAAATTCACTGGACCACTAACTGAAGAATCAAGTAGATGAGTTATGGCGCGAATTTGATCGTGCATTGTTATCCAAGACCACCACTGCTTACCACTTCCCAATTTACCGCCTAAACCAAATTTAAATAATGGCAGCATCCGTCCTAATGCGCCACCAGTTGGATCTAAAACTAAACCCGTTCTGATTTTTACAGTTCTGACACCTGCAGCTATATCTGCTGCGTGTTCCCATTCCCGACATACAGTTGCTAGAAAATCATCTCCCGGCTTATCAACTTCAGAGACTGCGCGGTTGCCAGTCTCGCCATACCAGCCAATTGCACTTGCAGAGATAAAAACATCTGGCTTTACAGTCGCGACTGCTTGTGCGATTGCAGTAGTACCTAGCAATCGAGAATTTAAAATTTCGGCTCTATATTTAGAAGTCCATCGTTTATCGCCAACACCCGCTCCAGCTAGGTGAATTACTGCGTTAACTCCATCTAATTTTCCTAAATCAACCTGTCCGCTCTTTGGATCCCATTGAATTTCATCACCACTTTTTGCAGATCTGCGAACGAAGCGGAGAACGGTATTTCCTTCATCGCGAAGTTGACCAGCCAGGGCCGTTCCAATTAATCCAGATGCACCACTTATTGCAATCCGCTTTGGGTGATGTTTTGCCATTAGAGTTTAAAGACCTAGATCGGCTTCAAAACGTCCCTCTTCGAGACGTTCTTTAAGAGTCACTAGGAATCGTGCTGCATCAGCACCATCAACGAGTCTATGGTCATATGAAAGTGCTAAATAAACCATTGATCGAATTGCAATGTTCTCGCCACCATCGGCGCCCTTCTGAACCATTGGACGTTTTACAACCGCACCCATTCCAAGAATTGCAACTTGAGGCTGGTTAACAATTGGCGTATCAAATAATGCGCCACGACTTCCGGTATTTGTCAGAGTAAATGTTCCACCCGAAAGTTCGTCAGGAGAAATTTTATTATCTCGTGTTCGAGCAGCAACATCGGCAATCCTTCTCGCGACGCCACCAATATTTAAATCACCTGCATCTTTGATTACCGGTACAAGAAGTCCGCGCTCTGTATCAACGGCAATCGCCAAATGTTCAGCACCATGATAAACGATGTTCTCGCCATCAATTGATGCATTTAATACAGGATGTTGCTTAAGTGCTTCACATACTGCAACCGCAAAGAATGGAAGGAAAGTAAGTTTTGTACCTTCTCTTGCTTCAAAAGAGGCCTTAGCGCGATCACGTAGTCTTGCAATCTTAGTTACATCAACCTCAATAACTGTTGTTAGTTGAGCACTTATTTGAAGTGACTCAACCATTCTTCCTGCAATCACTTTACGAAGACGTGACATTGGAACTGTCGTTCCGCGGAGTGGTGAAACTGCAACTGGTTTAGCCGGTGCAGATTGAGAAACTATTTGAGGAGTAGCGGAAGAAGTTGGAGCAGAAACAGCCGCTAGTACATCTTCCTTGCGAATACGTCCACCAATTCCAGTTCCACGAACTCGGGATAGATCAACACCATTCTCTGCAGCGAGCTTACGAACAATTGGTGTCACATATGCATCTGAATTTGAGAGAGGCGCACTTGTTGTTGCACGGACTTGCGCCGGAGCAGCAGGCGTAACTGGAGCCTGAACTACTGGCGCTGCTGGTGCTGGCTTCGCAATTGGTGTCGACTGTGTGGGTGGTGATTGAACTGGTGGTGCAACAGGTGCTGGTGTAGAAGTGGCACCACTTGATGAACCAATAGTTGCTAGTCGGGCACCAACTGGAACAGTTGAATCCACTGGGACTTCAATAGAAAGTAGTACGCCGCTAACTGGCGACGGTATTTCGGTATCAACTTTATCTGTTGAAACTTCTAGTAACGGCTCATCAACATTTACTGAATCACCAACATTTTTCAACCAACGAGTGACAGTTCCTTCTGTAACACTCTCACCAAGTGCTGGCATTGTTACAAAAGTTCCACTCCCTGAAATTTCTTGCGAAACTGGCGGAGCAACAGGTTTTTCAATTACAGGTGTTGGAGGAGTTGGTGCTGGCGCCGGAGTCGCAGCAACTTGGGTCGCCGGCGCGGATGGAGCAGGAGTTGAACCCGAATCTGCAATTACTGCTAGTTCAGCTCCTACGGGAACTGTCTGATCTACAGCGACAACAATTTTCTGTAATACGCCCGCAGCAGGAGATGGAATTTCAGTATCAACTTTATCTGTGGAGACTTCTAGAAGTGGTTCATCTACAGCAACCACATCGCCTTCATTCTTAAGCCAACGTGTAACTGTTCCTTCAGTAACGCTCTCACCGAGCGCTGGCATCGTTACAGAAAATGTCATTTCGTTCTCCTGTTACCCGTGTGCATGTAGTGGTTTACCAGCTAACGCCAAGTGCGCTTCGCCAACTGCTTCTGACATTGTTGGGTGAGCATGTATTAATGATGCAACATCATTTGCTTCTGCTTCCCAATTGAAAATTAATTGTGCCTCTGCAAGTAATTCTCCAACGCGTGCACCCACCATATGAATTCCCAGGACCGGACCATTTTTTGCTGCAACGAGTTTTACAGAACCAGCAGTCTTTAAAATATTTGCTTTTCCATTTCCAGCTAAATCATAATTTAATTCAACAACATCATGTCCACGCTCTTTTGCAACTGCAGTTGTGAGTCCAACGGATGCAACTTCTGGATCAGAATATGTAACACGAGGTACGCCATCGTAATTAATTGGGCGGGGACTTAAGCCCGCAATCTCTTCCGCAACCAAAATTCCTTCTGCAAAGCCAACATGCGCAAGTTGAAGAGTCGGAATCAAATCACCGACTGCCCAGATACCCGGAACGTTAGTACGACATTTGTTATCTACCAAGATGTATCCACGATCCATCGCAATTCCTTGTTCCTCATAACCAAGGTTTGCTGAGACTGGACCACGTCCTACCGCGACAAGTAGGACTTCAGCGGTAAATTCTTTTCCATCTTCAAGAGTTACTTTTACTCCACCATCTTGCTTTTGCGCAGATTTAAACCTTGTTCCAAGTTCAAAATTAATTCCACGTTTACGGAAGGCGCGTTCTAATTGCTTACTACTTGATTCATCTTCAAGAGCAATTAGATGGGGGAGGGCTTCAATGATTGTTACTTCAGCACCAAAAGATTTCCACACAGAAGCAAATTCGCAACCAATAACACCACCGCCGAGAACTATCGCGCTCTGAGGCACCCTATCCATTTTCAATGCTTCTTCAGAAGTAATTATTTGTACGCCATCAATTTCAAGACCAGGAAGAGTTTTTGGATATGACCCCGTTGCCAGAATTATATTTTTTCCTTGATGACGCTCACCATTTACTTCAATTTCATTTGGACCAACTAATCGACCATGACCTTCAATGTAAGTTACGTTTCTAGATTTAACTAAACCCTGTAAACCTTTATGGAGTTTGGAAACTACGCCATCTTTATATGCATTAACTCCATTCATATCAATATGAT
>CAWULH010000017.1:0-13588 GCA_963923215.1 uncultured bacterium | reverse complement strand
GTGCCGCTGAAAAATCTGACGTCTCACTTCGAGTAATAGCTGACCATGCTAGAACGTCAATGATGTTAATTGGTGATGGCGTTGTGCCAGGTAACGAGGGTAGAGGTTACGTCTTACGTCGAATGATGCGTAGAACAATTCGTAATATGCGCCTTCTTGGTGCAAATGATCCAATCATTAAAGAGTTAACACTCTCTGCCATAGCTGCAATGGGACCGCAATATCCGGAGTTGATTGAAAATCAGAAGAGAATTCTTGCAGTTTCCGAGACGGAAGAAGATTCATTTCTTTCGACTTTAAAGAGTGGAACCACAATTTTCGATACTGCAATTGAAGGCGTGAAGAAGAGTGGATCTACCAAATTATCTGGCGATACCGTTTTTAAATTACACGATACTTACGGATTTCCCTTTGACCTAACTCTAGAAATGGCAGCCGAGAAGGGTTTAAATGTAGATGAACCTGGCTTTAGGAAATTAATGAAAGAGCAGCGGGATCGTGCCAAGGCAGATGCTCGTGCAAAGAAGAGTGGCCATACCGATCTTTCAGAATATAGAAAGATAATCGATTCTGCGGGAGCGACAACTTTCACTGGTTATACTGAAATGAAATCTGAGGGTGCAATTAAAGCAATAATGATTGATGGAAAAAATGTTAAGGATGCACCAGTAAATAGTGATGTGGAAATTATTTTAGATAGAACTCCTTTCTACGCTGAAGGCGGAGGGCAGTTACCAGATGGTGGATTAATTACCTTAAGTAATGGATCTATTATTGAAGTTGATGATGTACAGGCACCAGTCCCTGGACTATATGTGCACCGCGGCCAAGTAATTAAAGGTGGCGTTGAAGTTGGAGAGAAGGTACTTGCTGAAATAGATCGGGAACGACGGTTGGCTATATCCCGAGCACATACAGCAACTCATATGGTTCACAAGGCATTCCGCGAAGCACTTGGTGAAACGGCAACACAAGCAGGATCAGAAAATTCTCCGGGTAGATTCCGCTTTGATTTTCCATCTGCTGGAGCAGTACCAGCCTCAATTTTGAGTGAAGTCGAAGAGCGAGTCAATGAGCTTCTAATCGATAATTTGAAAGTAACCGCTCAAATAATGAGCCAGCCTGAAGCAAAGGCAATGGGTGCTATGGCACTTTTCGGAGAAAAGTATGGTGAGAAAGTACGTGTTGTAAGTGTTGGAGATTGGGCTCATGAATTATGCGGTGGGACTCACGTTTCAAGTTCAGGTGAACTAGGTTTAGTGAAATTAATTAGCGAATCATCAATTGGCGCGGGTGTGCGCCGTGTTGAGGCATTGGTAGGAAATGATGCATATTCATTCTTGGCTAAGGAACACCTGATTCTAAATTCAATAACCGAATTAATTAAGGGTGCAAAAATTGAGGAGATTCCGGAACGAATTTCAGATCTGTTAGATAAAGTAAAAACTATTGAAAAAGAGATTCAAGAATTTAAAACATCTCAGGCGCTTGAGCAAGCAAAGGAACTTCTCCTTAAAAAAGTTTCGTTCGGAAAATTTGAAGCTATCGTTGCAGAATTTAACAAGGGATTAGCCGGGGATACTCTCCGAACTATTGCCTTAGATCTCCGTTCCAAGATTTCAGATGGAGTCGTGGTTCTCGCTTCTAAAGGAGAGGAGAGAGCCTCTGTGGTGGCGGCAGTTGGCAGCGCAGGTAGAAATGCGGGCGTGAAGGCGGGCGATTTAGTTAAGAGAGCATCTGAGATTCTAGGTGGCGGAGGCGGCGGAAAAGATGACTTTGCACAGGGCGGTGGATCTAATCAGGATAAATTGCCGGAAGTTTTCAAGGCAATCAATATTCTCCTGGGCAGTTTAAAGTAAGCGGAATGAAAGAAGGCAGACGTATTGCTTTCGATTACGGAAGTGCACGAATTGGCGTTGGCCTTTCTGATTATTCCGGAATTATCGCCACGCCGCTAAAGTTTCTTGTAAATGGTGAAAATACTTTTGAAGAGATAAAGAAATTACTTGAAAATGAAAATCCAATTTATGTAGTGGTTGGCATTCCAAAGCATCTCTCGGGGACTCCTGGAACTAAGGAGTCTGAAGTGATGCTATTTATCTCAAAATTAAAAAATATAACGGAATTACCGATTTATGGAATAGATGAGAGGCTTTCAACCGTTAATGCTGCCGCTAAATTACGGGAAATAGGCCGTGATAGTAAAAGTGCGAAGGAATTGATTGATTCAGCAGCCGCGGTTGGGATACTTGAAGTAGCAATGGAACATGAGCGGACCGGTGGGCTTGATAAATGCGCTCTCTGAATTCCAAATTAACAACTGTAGTTTTATTCATATCATTAGTTGCACTTGCGTTCTTTCACCAAACGTATGACTTCAGAAATGATAATCCTGGACAGGAAATATTAATCTCTATTCCAGACGGTGCTACCGGAGTCGAAATAGGTAAGAATCTAGAGACAAATGGTGTTATTAAGAGTTCCAAATATTTCGTTGATTTTTACCTCTCAAATGAGAGAGCACGTGGCATTGCACCGGGAGTCCATAAAGTCAACACTCACATATCAACCAGACTTGCCGTTTCACAGTTATTGGATCAGAAACGCATCTCAAATTCCATTACTGTTAAAGAAGGCTCAACACTATCTGATGTGCTGAAACTTTTAAAAGAGAATTCACATATCGATTATTCAAAATTAGATTTAAAGAAATTACGGATACCTCTTGCAAATCGGCTCAATTCAATTGAAGGTCAGCTCTTCCCCGCAATTTATTCTTTTGAATCAGGTACCTCAGTAAACAGCGCACTGCAGGGTATGTTGAACAAATTTAAAGAGATATCGATTCATGAGTATATGAAATACAGTGCATATGATGTTTTGAAAGTGGCGTCTCTAATTCAAGTTGAAGGTGATGCTGCAGATTACGATAAGGTCGCTCGGGTAATTTATAATCGGTTGGCAATAAACATGCCATTACAGCTCAATTCTTCAGTTCAGTATGCCGCGGGATTACGAGGCCGGATAGCTCTTTCTAATGAAGCCACAAAAATTAATAGCCCGTATAACACCTATAAGAATCTAGGTTTACCTCCGACGCCAATTTCAAATCCAAGTGCATTGGCAATAAGTGCAGCATTGAATCCAAAGGTTGGCGACTGGCTCTATTTCATTACTGTGAAACCAGGAGACACGAGATTTACAAAGGACTTCAAAGAGTTTCAGACATGGAATACTCTCTATAACAACAACTTAGCAAATGGACTTTTTAAATGATTAAGTGTGCAGTACTTGGGTCACCAATTTCCCATTCGCTATCTCCGCTATTGCATCGAACTGCATACGAAGAGCTTGGTATTGAAGGTTCTTATGACGCAATCGAAATCGATGAATCAAATTTTGATTCTTTTTTTGAAAAAGCAAAGAGAGAAAACTGGACCGGATTCTCTCTTACTATGCCTCTAAAAGAATTGGCCTATCTACGTGCAGATCAAAGTGACAACCTTGTAAAAAAAATTTCATCTGCAAATACACTTTTAAATGTCAATAATGAATGGGTTGCTCTTTCCACAGATCTGCTCGCATTTAGATCATTAGTTGATGTTGGATCTAAATCCAAAGTTAAGATACTTGGTGGCGGCGGAACTGCCCGTGCAGCAGTAGGCGCTCTTGCGGGATCAGTTGATGAAATTGAAATATATATAAGAAGCGAATCAAGAAAAAGTGCCTTATTGCAAGCTGGAGAAAAATCAAAAATAGTTTTTAAAGAGATGAGTGAACTTGATTCATCGGGCGATTACATAATCTCTACTTTGCCTAAGAGTGTGCTGGATCCATATGCTGAGAAATTATCCGAAGGTACAGGGACCTTCTTTGATGTAATTTATAACCCATGGCCCACCAAAACAGCATCACTATGGCAAGGAAGAGTGATTTCTGGTCTTGAACTCTTGGTTGAGCAGGCTATGTACCAGATTACTTTTATGACTGGTGAAGATTTTAATTACCATATGATGCGTGGACGTTTACTGGCGGTAGCAAAGTAATTCACAACTTCTTTTTTTCTTGAATTTTAAAATGGTAATTTTCTGAGGTGTTTCTCTTGATGATTCTGGGATTTAAAATAGCTATTACCGATATCAAATATCAGAAAATCAAGAATAGAGACTTATTAATGATATTTGCACTTTTAATTTTTCAACATCAAGTCCACCAAATCAGATACGCAATATGTGTTCTCTTAGCAGGGTTGGCCATTTCACGTTTCATAGGAGCGGGAGACATTAAATTTCTATCTCTTATTGTTCTCTCTAAACCAGATCTGCCTTCGACATTTAAGTCATTCGAATACATCTCTTTTTTATTGCTAATAATTTTGGTGATTTTCCTAATCTCTCACCGAAATTTAAGAGTTCGTGCTCCAATAGCCCCGGCCCTTTGTGTTGGCCTCTTTATTTAAATGGCAGTGAAGTTGAAGAGAATCTGAGAGAATTCTCCCTTAGTTCGACTTAGGGAGGCGGAGTGATTCGTTGGTTGACCGCAGGTGAATCACATGGTCCTGCCTTAATTGGAATCTTGGAAGGTATGCCTTCCCATATAAAAATATCTAGTAAAGATATTGACCATGAGCTATCTCGTCGCAGACTTGGATACGGGCGAGGTGCACGACAGAATTTTGAGGCTGACGTTGTAACCATTAAAGGTGGAATTCGCTTAGGCGAGAGTCAGGGTGGACCAATAGCAATTGAAGTTGGAAATAGTGAATGGCCAAAATGGGAGAAGGTCATGTCAGCTGATCCAATTCCAGAATCTGAAATAAAAGATTTGGCTCGGAACGCGCCACTTACAAGGCCGCGACCAGGTCACGCCGATCTTGCGGGAATGCAGAAGTATTCTTTTAGTGACGCAAGGCCTGTGTTAGAGAGAGCGAGTGCCCGTGAAACCGCCGCGCGTGTGGCTCTCGGAGCAGTTGCAAAAGCATTTTTGAGACAGAGCATTGGTATAGAAATTATTAGCCATGTGATTTCAATTGGCGCGGCTGAGAATCCAGATGGGTACAAACTTCCAAGCCCTTCGGATTTAATTGAGATTGATAAAGATCCAGTTCGAGCCTTTGATAAGAAGTTAAGCGAAATGATTGTTGCCGAGATCGATGCTGCGCATGCCGCTGGTGATACTTTAGGTGGCGTTGTAGAAATTTTAGCTTTCGGTGTTCCTGTTGGTCTTGGTTCCTATACTCAATGGGATCGTCGGTTAGATGCAAAGCTTGCATCCGCAATTATGGGTATCCAGGCAATAAAAGGTGTCGAACTGGGAGATGGTTTTGCGACTGCAAAGCGACGTGGCTCTGTTGCACACGATGAAATTGATTTAATTAATGGGCTTGCAAAACGAAGAACTGATCGTGCTGGTGGTACTGAAGGTGGAATATCGAATGGCGAAGTACTCCGAGTTCGTGCTGCTATGAAACCAATCTCAACAGTGCCAAAGGCATTGGACACGATTGATGTAAGTACTGGGGAACCAGCAAAGGCAATAAATCAACGTTCCGATGTCTGTGCCGTACCTGCAGCTGCGATAGTAGCTGAAGCAATGATGGCCCTAGTCCTAGCTGATGCGGTCATTGAGAAATTTGGTGGTGACAGTGTTGCCGAAGTTTCACGAAATTATAAAAATTTTATTGATAATTTAGAAATTCAATAAATATGGGACCAAAATTAATACTCATTGGTCCACCGGGAGCCGGAAAAAGTTCAATAGGTCGGCAGTTAAGTAAAGTCCTCGAAGTGCCTTTTAGAGATACAGATGTACTTGTTGAAGAGAAGGCTGGTAAGAAGATCTCCGATATTTTTGTGGATGATGGCGAGAGTGCTTTTCGAAAGATTGAGAGGGAAGTCGTTTTAAAGGAGATCTCAACCGGAAATGGCGTTCTAGCCCTTGGTGGAGGTTCAGTTCTCGATGAAGAAGTAGCTGAGAAATTGGAATCTTTGAAATCGAATGTAATTTATCTGGAAGTTTCAATCTCAAATGCTGCGCCTAGAGTAGGTTTCAATAAGGATAGACCGCTATTGGCAGTCAATCCAAGACAACAATGGCTTAATTTGATGGAGAAACGAAAACCTATATACGAGCGCTTATGTGGCGTTAAAGTATCAACCGATAATAAAAAACCGAATGAAGTGGTTGCTGAGATCAGGGAGCTGATGAACCGGTGAGAAAAATTAAAATATCTTCTGATCGAAAATATGAAGTTATCGTTGGAGCTAATTGGCCAACTGAGAAGTCATCAATTGAGGCAAATCATGGAAAAATTCTCTATGTTCTGCCTGAGAACTTAAAAAACGTATTGAATCTGGGTGAACTCAAACATAGATTTTTTACTCCTGACGCCGAAGAGCAGAAAAGCACTGAAGTACTCCTTTCTCTTTGGGATTATTGTGGCGAGATCGGACTGAAGCGAAACGATGCAATAGTTGCAATAGGCGGTGGTGCAACGACTGATTTAGGTGGCTTTGTCGCTGCAACCTGGATGCGAGGGATTAATTGGTATTCCGTTCCGACCTCCATAGCTGGGGCAATAGATGCTGCTATCGGAGGAAAGACCGGAATTAATTCGAAATACGGAAAGAATTTAATTGGTTCTTTTTATTCTCCATCAAAAGTAATAATTGATCTCTCCTTCTTTAAATCTCTTCCAGAAAGAGATTTTAATGCTGGCATGGCAGAAGTAATTAAATGTGGATTTATAGCAGATTCAAAAATTTTAAACTTAGTCGAGTCACCAAGGGAAAACTTGGAAGAAATTATTTATCGTTCTGTTAAAGTAAAAGCCGAAGTCGTTTCAAAAGACTTTAAAGAGGGAAAATTACGAGAAATTTTAAATTACGGACATACTCTGGGTCATGCCATCGAGAATCGCGAAGGCTATAAATTACGGCACGGCGAAGCTGTCGCAATCGGAATGGTTTTTGCTGCAGAATTAAGTGGCATATGTGCAGGATTGAACGAGACTGAGATAACTCGCCATCGTGAGTTGCTCCGCAAGTTTAATTTGCCCATTTCGTACCAACGTGATGCATTTGAGGAGTTAATAAATATTATGGCCGGTGATAAGAAGAGTCGTGGCTCTCAAATTCGCTTCATAGGAATTAAGAGTCTAGGAAAAGTAGTTTGGCTTGAAAATGTAGCTATGAATCAAATGCGCATGGCATATGAGAGAATTACTTCATGAAGGTTTTAGTACTTAATGGTCCTAATTTAGGTCGACTAGATTTGCGTGATAATTCAATTTACGGAAAATTAGATTTTGAGGGTCTAAAAAAATTTATTGAAGAGGCAGCAAAATCACTTGGCCTTGAGGTAGATATTCGTCAAACAGATAGCGAAGTGGAAATGATCAACTGGCTTCATGAGGCTGCGGAGAAGAATTTGCCAGTGGTCATAAATCCTGCTGCTTTTACACATTATTCTTATGCAATTCGAGATGCTGCAGATATGGTTAAAGCACCATTAATAGAAGTACATCTATCGAATCCGCTTTCCCGAGAAGAGTTTCGCCATACCTCGGTAATTTCCGGTGTAGCAAATGGAACTATTGGGGGATTCGGGCCAGATTCTTATCGACTTGCGTTAAGTGCAATCGCAAATTTAAAGTAATTCAATTTTTTCGCTACTATCAGCGAGTATTTTTTAAAGATAGGAAATGTAAAAAACCATGGCAACAACAAATGATCTAAAAAATGGAATGACGTTAGATATTGATGGTCAGCTTTGGAATGTAGTTGAATTCCAACACGTCAAACCAGGTAAAGGTCCAGCTTTCGTCCGCACTAAATTGAAGTCAGTAAAGACTGGCAAAGTTGTAGATAAAACTTTTAATGCTGGCGTAAAAGTTGAGGTTGCCCAGTTAGAGAAACGCGATATGCAGTACTTATATAAAGACGGTAGTGGATTCGTTTTTATGGATCAGAAAACATTTGATCAAATGTCTGTGCCTGAAGAAGTTGTAGGCGATGCAGTAAATTACATGTTAGAAAATTGTGAAGCAATTGTTGCTGTCCACGAAGGTAACCCACTTTATGTTGAATTGCCTGCATCAGTTCCTTTGCGTATTACATATACAGAGCCTGGGATTCAGGGTGACCGTTCTTCGGGTGGTACAAAACCAGCAACTGTCGAAACTGGAATTAATATTCAAGTGCCACTTTTCATTAAGCAGGATGAGGTAGTTCTAGTTGATACTCGAACCGGCGATTATTTGGGTCGAGCTAATTAATACTTTAAAGAAGTGAGTGCGCGTCATAAGGCACGTAAACGTGCTTTGGATTTCCTCTTTGAAGCGGATCTTAGGAAGTTAGATCCATTTGAATTGTTTTCTACAAGAGAAAAGAGTGAAATCTCCGAACAAGCCTATGCAGGAGAAATTATTCAAGGGGTTCTGGCGCATAAAGATAAAATTGATGAATTAATTATTTCTTACGCTGAGGGTTGGGATCTTGATCGAATGCCTGTAGTCGATAGAAATATACTGCGGATAGCACTTTTTGAGATGTTCTGGTCACCTTCAGTTCCTAGTGATGTATTAATTTCCGAAGCTCTACTTCTATCAGATGAAAATTCCACCGCAGATTCCACAAAATATATAAATGGCGTTTTATCAAGAATTCTTGCTTTGAAGCCTTCATTAAATATTAATTAAATAGAAAATTCTTTTCCTTAAGCCACGGCAGTACAAAGGCTTCATCTACACCTTGCAAAAGGGCAATCTGAAAAATATCAGTTGCTCTAATTGATAAGAGTTCACCATTCCAGTCGCGGCGTTTTTCGCATATCGCCTTTATAAATGAAGTTAATCCAGCATACAGTCGACTTTTTTCCGGTGCAGAATGAATTGCGCGAAGATCAAGAATAAGCGAGTGAAAAGTGGAGGATTTTCTCTTACTAAGGCCTAAGAGTTGGTCCAGAGGAACTTGATAGAACTCGGCAAGTGCAATTGCTTTTTTTAGAGAGAGTGTCCGGTCGCATCTTTCATATGAACCTATTACAACGGACTTCCAGACGCCATTTGAAATCTCTTCGACATCTCGAAGGGTTAATCCCTTCTGTTTACGAATTGTCCGAATTGCTGTCGCAATATCTTCCATAGTTGTGCGGTCAAGCTTCTCATTCTCTGAAATTTCATTTTCCATGGAGAGAAGATATTCACATCGCGCCATATTTGGATTTAGATATCCACAGGTGCTACCTTTCGTCCTAGCACCTTTAAAGAACCGTCCTGTGAGGCGGGCAAGGAGTAAATGTGGCAGTTGTATTGGATGCCGGTGATATCGGCCGCGCGTTAAAGCGTATTTCTCATGAAATTATTGAACATAATCACGGATTAGAAAATGTTGTCTTACTTGGAATTCCAACAAGAGGTTCATACCTAAGCTCGAGAATAGTCGAGATCCTTACCGAAATTGAGAAAGAGGTTCCTCACGGAACTCTGGATATAACCCTACATCGCGATGACCTTCGTACCCGGGCGCCAAGGCCGCTACTTCCCACATTAATTCCTAATGGTGGTATTGAAGGGAAAGATGTCGTACTTGTCGATGATGTCTTATTTAGTGGCAGAACAATTAGAGCGGCTTTAGATGCAATTGGCGAATTGGGAAGACCAAAGAGCGTTCAACTTGCAGTACTTGTTGATAGGGGTCATAGGCAACTTCCAATTAGAGCTGACTATGTTGGAAAAAACCTTCCCACTTCATCAAGTGAAATTGTAAAAGTTAAATTATCGGAAATCGACGGATCTGACCTGGTTGAGATTATTACGGGTGATATTTAATGAAACATTTATTATCAATTAAAGATTTAGATAAAAACCAGGCAATTCAAATTCTCGATACTGCTTTCGAGTTATCCAAGATTTCAGATGGACCCATGAAAAAATTGCCTACATTAAGAGGACGAACTGTTGTAAATCTTTTTTTTGAAGATTCGACTAGGACAAGAATTTCATTCGAAAGTGCTGCTAAACGTTTATCGGCCGATGTAATTAATTTTTCCGCAAAAGGGTCAAGCGTTAGCAAAGGTGAATCCTTGAAGGATACGGCCCAGACACTCCAAGCCATGGGTGCTGATGCAGTGATCATCAGACATAGCGCGTCAGGTGCGGCGCAACGTCTAGCCGATTCAGGATGGATTTCTGCAACAGTCATAAATGCAGGTGATGGGACTCATGAACATCCAACTCAAGCACTTCTTGATTCATACACAATCCGTTCACATTTTAAAAAGCCCGGGGACGATTTGAGTGGATTAAAGATTGCAATAGTCGGAGATATTCTCCACTCACGAGTTGCTAGAAGTAACGTTTTACTTTTACAACTCCTTGGCGCAAAAGTTACCCTCATCGCTCCTCCTACATTAATTCCAGTGGGAGTTGAGAGTTGGGGAGTTGAAGTTTCGTATGATTTAGATTCAAAGTTAAATCAGTTTGATGTTGTAATGCTTCTTCGAATACAAAGTGAGCGAATGAAGGATGCGTTCTTCCCAAGTGAAAGAGAGTATTCGAGGGGTTATGGGCTAGACCAGATTCGACTTAACAAGATGAAGGACGGCTCAATTGTTATGCATCCTGGTCCCATGAACCGTGGTCTTGAAATATCGGCCGAAAGCGCAGATTCAAGCAAATCCGTAATTCTTGAACAAGTTGCAAATGGAGTCTTAATCAGAATGGCAGTTCTTTACACACTATTAGGAGGGGCATCATGATTGAAGGAGTTATAAAAAATGCTCTTCTTTTGGAAGGCAAGAAGATTGATATCGGAATTAAAAATGGAACAATTTCTAACATCTCCTCTTCCATTTCTGGGGAAGTTATCTTTGATGCAAAGGGTAATCTTGTAATTCCTGGATTAGTTGATCTCCATACTCATTTAAGAGAGCCAGGTCGAGAAGATTCAGAAACGGTCGCGACGGGAAGTCTCGCAGCTGTGCGAGGAGGGTTTACGGCTGTATCTCCTATGGCAAATACTTTTCCAGTTGCAGATTCTGCGGGAGTGGTCGAACAAGTCTTCGCTCTAGGAAAAGAAGTTCAATTATGCGATGTATTTCCGATAGGCGCGGTTACAGAAGGTTTAAAAGGCGAGCGTCTCTCTGAAATAGTCGCAATGCATAACTCAAATGCCAATGTAAGAATTTTTAGTGATGATGGAAAATGTGTATTTGATCCACTTTTAATGCGCCGCGCACTTGAATACGTTAAAACATTCGATGGGATTATTGCCCAACATGCCCAGGATCCTCGCCTTACTGTAAATGCACAAATGAATGAGGGTGTTGTTTCATCAAAGCTAGGACTTATTGGATGGCCAGCTGTTGCTGAAGAGGCGATAATCGCTAGAGATATCCTCCTGGCAGAACATGTAGGTAGTCGATTACATATATGCCATTTAACGACAGCTGGCGGAGTCGAACTTGTTCGATTTGCTAAAAGTCGCGGCATTAAAGTAACTGCAGAAGTAACACCACATCACTTATTACTAACTGAAGATTTGATAAATGGTTACGATCCTGTTTATAAAGTTAATCCACCATTACGGACGGAAGTAGATGTTCTCGCCTTACGCGCAGGTTTGGCCGATGGAACAATTGATATTGTTGCAACTGATCATGCACCGCACCCTTCAGAAGATAAGGATTGTGAATGGCAGGCCGCGGCATTTGGAATGCTGGGACTTGAGACCGCCCTATCTGTAGTTGCGAAAGCCATGATTGAAAGTAAATTGATTGACTGGGCCGGATTGGTAAAGGTCATGTCGGAAAATCCAGCCAAAATTGCAGGATATAAGAATCATGGCAATGAGATTAAAGTTGGAAGCCGAGCAAATCTGGCTGTGATCGACACCAAAGCCACTTGGAAGGTTGATCGTAATAGACTCGCATCTAAGAGCAAGAACACTCCTTTTGAAGGAATGGAACTCCCCGCCAAAGTTCTAGCCACTATTTTCGATGGCAGATTGGTATATGGGGGTCTAGATTGAGCAAAGCATTTCTAGTGCTCGATGATGGCGCAATTTTTGAAGGGGAGAGTTGGGCCTGTTCTGGAGAAACTTTTGGTGAAGCAGTATTTGCCACAGCAATGACCGGTTACCAAGAAACTCTCACCGATCCTTCTTATCATAAGCAAGTTGTAATTATGACGGCACCTCACATTGGTAATACTGGAATGAATAAAACCGATGAAGAATCTAGAAAAATTTGGGTTAGTGGATTTGTGGTGCGAAATCCTTCGCCAACAGTAAGTAGTTGGCGTTCAGAAAGATCACTCGAAGATGAATTAATAGATAATGGAATTGTCGGGATTAAAAGTGTAGATACTCGAGCAATTACTCGCCATTTAAGAGATCGCGGGGCAATGCGGGTTGGAATTTTCTCGGAAGGGCTTTTAAGTAGAGAAGAGATGGTAACTAAGGTTCGAAAGAGACCGCAGATGTCGGGTTCATTCTTAGCACAGGATGTAACGACAGCGAGTAAATATGTAGTTCCATCTAAAACAGTAAAGAAATTTACTGTCGCTGCGATTGATATGGGAATAAAAGGAGCGACGCCGCGACTAATGGCGGAGCGGGGAATAGAGGTTCACGTCTTTCCAGTCACTGCGAAATTAGAGGACCTTTTGGCAATTTCACCAGATGGAATATTTCTCTCTAATGGGCCAGGAGATCCTTCGACTATGACTGAGACCATTGTTCTTGTTCGAGAGATTCTCTCTCGGAAGATTCCGTTATTTGGTATTTGTTTTGGTCATCAAATAATTGGCAGAGCTCTTGGTTTTGATACCTACAAGCTTCCATTTGGTCATCGAGGTATAAATCAGCCGGTCAAAAATTTGCAGAGTGGAAAAGTAGAAATAACTGCGCACAATCATGGATTTGCCGTAGATGCTCCATTGGAAGGGAATTTCAATACAGTTTATGGCGCTGGCTTCGTATCGCATAAATGTTTAAACGATAATGTTGTCGAAGGTCTTGAACTTTTGGAAACTCCCGCTTTTAGTGTTCAGTACCACCCTGAAGCAGCGGCTGGACCCCACGATGCATCCTACTTATTTGATCAATTTATTACTTTGATGGATAGAAATCGACCTTAATGCCAAAAGATAAATCGATTGATAGCGTACTTGTAATTGGATCAGGGCCAATTGTTATTGGCCAAGCTTGTGAATTTGATTATTCGGGGACGCAAGCCTGCCGGGTTCTTCGTTCAGAGGGCATTCGAGTCATTTTAATTAATTCAAACCCAGCAACAATTATGACGGATCCAGAATTTGCGGATGCAACCTATATTGAACCAATTACTCCAGAAATCATTGAAAAAATAATTGCCAAAGAGAAACCAACTGCAATTCTCGCAACACTCGGAGGTCAGACCGCTTTAAATGCTGCAATGCAATTAGATGAACGTGGAATTTTAGAAAAATATAATGTTCGGTTAATTGGAGCGGATATTCCTGCGATTAAGCGAGGAGAAGATCGAGAGACTTTTAAAGCAATCGTGGAAAAAGTTGGTGGTGAATCGGCTAAATCTGCAATTTGTCACT
>CAWULH010000016.1:0-13691 GCA_963923215.1 uncultured bacterium | reverse complement strand
AGTTTGGAAACTACGCCATCTTTATATGCATTAACTCCATTCATATCAATATGATGGAATTCCGCATTTACACCGAATTCACTTGCGTGCCGCGCAGAATCTGCAACCTCGCCCGCGTGCAATAGTGCCTTAGTTGGAATACATCCACGGTGTAAACAAGTACCACCTAATTTGTCCCTCTCTATTAAGGCAACATTTAATCCAAGTTGCGAACCACGCAATGCAGCCGCATAACCACCACTACCGCCGCCAAGGATTAAGAGATCAAATTGGGACAATTTTTAACCTTTCACATCTGTCGTGTGGGGGTAATCCTGCCACGATTTATGCGGTGCCATAAATTCGAGGTTCTATTCCATAGACGAAAAAAGTGAGATAAGCGACCTCAGAGAGACGCCTGTGCCACCCACTGGGGTATATCCGTGAGCTTTTCCTTCATTGAAGGCGGGACCAGCAATATCAAGGTGAAGCCATGGATTTGAAACAAATTCTTTTAAGAAAAGGCCAGCAACCAACATTCCACCCATTCGCTCTCCAATATTTGCAATGTCAGCGACAGGAGAATCTAGTGAAGCTCGTAATTCTTCAGGAAGCGGCATTGGCCAAAATGCTTCGCCCGCCGCTTTTGCAGAAATTAGAAACTGTTCTGCCAACTCTTCGTTATTAGTCATAACTGCTGAGGTACGTGAACCAAGAGCAACTACTTGGGCCCCAGTTAAAGTTGCAACGTCAATAATTCCATCTAAATTTTTATTAAATTCTTGGGCGCGCATTAGTGCATCGGCAAGAATTAACCGTCCTTCGGCGTCCGGGTTTAAAACCTCAACAGTCTTTCCGCCATAAATTTTTATGATGTCACTTGGACGGGTAGCAGTATCGCTAACCATATTTTCCGCCATAGGAGCCCAAGCATCTATCCCTACATTTAATTTTAATTCTGCAGCGGCAAGAACTGTTGCAATTACTGCGGCAGCACCTCCCATATCGCATTTCATTGCTTCCATTCCATTTGCAGGTTTTAAGGCAAGACCGCCCGTATCAAAAGTTATTCCCTTACCTACAAGAGCAAAATGCTTTTTTGCACTCTTAGGCTTATAAGAAATACGGAGAAGTCTTGGTGGATTTGCAGAACCTTGACCAACTGCAGTTATGCCACCGTACCCCTTTGATTTGAGAGCTTTCTCATCCAGTATCTCAACGTTTAACTTAAGTGAAGTCGCCAACTTCTTCATCTGATCTGCGAATATGGCGGGCGTCAAGTGACTTGGCGGTGTATTAATTAAATCTCTAATTAAGAAGGTGTATTTAGCAATAACTTCGGTTCGTTTTGCAATATCTTTAGTATTTAGAGAATCGATTAGATTACTTTGAATTACAATTTGATCAAGAGCCGGTTTAAGGTCCTTCTTCGTATTCCCTTTAAATGCAGTAAATACATAAGCCCCAAGCGCTGCACCTTCTGCAAC
This sequence comes from uncultured bacterium, assembly GCA_963923215.1. GTDB lineage: Bacteria > Actinomycetota > Actinomycetes > Nanopelagicales > Nanopelagicaceae > AAA044-D11. The sequence continues at coordinate 12,225 of CAWULH010000016.1, read as the reverse complement.
TGCACTTAAATGAGAAGAAGATTTCACTGGAAAGGAAAAGGTGGCACTCTTTTCGCCGTTTAAGGATCTTGCAGCGCTTCCAGCTGCTCTACGCAGTAGTTCGGCATCGTAGTTTGAGGCAATTGCTCCAAGACCGGTCGCGACAATTATCTTTCCATCTGGAAGGGGAATTTTTATCACTTCATCAACTTCCGCGCTTGCGCCAATTTTTGCTAAGACTTTCTCAATGCTTTTTACATCGATTTTTGAATCTGAACTCTGCACCCTTACCCGGTCACCATCTTTTGCTATTGGAAGAACAAGGATTTCGCCGACACTTTCTCGGGTAAATTTGATTGGATTCACAGAGGGAGAGCCTACGCGATAAGTTAGCAGTATGAAATCTCCACTTTATGACTGGCATGTGAAAAATGGCGCAAAGCTTGCCGACTTTGGTGGCTGGGATATGCCGATTGAATATCCAAAAGGAATCGAAGTAGCTGGAAAGGTGTTGTCTGGCGGCACAATTTCAGAGCACAATGCAGTTCGAGAACGTGTTGGAATTTTTGATGTTTCACATCTTGGAAAAATCTCAGTAATTGGAAATGGATCTAAAGAATATATTAATACCTTAATTACAAATGATCTTAATAAAATAGAGGCGAACCAGGCTCAATATAATTTACTCTGCAACGATAACGGTGGGGTTATCGACGACCTAATTGTTTATGAATTTTCAGATGATTCACTTTTCCTAATCCCCAATGCTGCAAATTGCAGTGAAGTTGAAAAAGTTATCCGTTCTACCGCGCCTTCTGGAATTGAGATTAAAAATGAACATCAAGGATATGGTGTTTTAGCCGTTCAAGGGCCAAAAGCAAATCAGGTCTTGGCCGAACTAGGAATTAAAGTTGATTTGGAATATATGTCCTTCACACAAATAAACCATGAGAAATTTGGAGAAGTAATTATTTGCCGTACTGGATATACCGGAGAATTCGGATATGAATTACTTCCAAAGTGGGAGATGAGTGAAACTATTTGGAATGCACTCGTACATGCGGTAGCGAAATTTGATGGAGCAGTATGTGGACTTGGAGCTAGAGATACTTTGCGAACTGAAATGGGCTATCCACTTCACGGCCATGAACTTTCTCTAGAAATTACTCCGATACAGGCATCGGCCAGTTGGGCAGTAGTTTTAGAAAAGCCAACATTTAAAGGCAAAGATGTTCTTCTTGCTGAGAAAGCAGCTGGACCAAAGACCGCAATGCGTGCAATAAAGATCAATGATCGAGGTATTCCACGCGCTGGTATGAAAGTCTTAGCGCTAGATGGAAGTGAGATTGGAGTTGTTACAAGCGGAACTTTCTCACCAACTCTAAAAATTGGGATTGCTCTTGCATTGGTGAAACCGGAATTTAAGTCCGGAGCAGAAGTTCAGGTTGAAATCAGAGGCAGAATATCAAGCGGTACTCTGGTTAAATTGCCATTCGTTGAATCGCACGTAAAGTAATTACTAATCTTTCTGCGGAAGAATAACTGGATTCCCTGAATCCAAAGTAAAGACATTGATCCGATTCTTAAATGCTTCCTTTAAGTGTGCGCCGTGGGCAATCTCAGTAGCTGGACCATAATTTAGTAGTTTTCCTTCACTAAGCACAGCAATCTCATCTGCATACATGGCAGCAAGAGTAAGGTCATGCATAGTTGAAACAATAGTTACATTATCCGACTTTAATTTTTCGATGCTATTTAAAACAGTAATTTGATGGTGGAGATCCAAAGCAGAAGTAGGTTCATCTAAGAGGACCAAATTAGCTTCTTGTACTAAAACTCGTGAAATATGAGATCGCTGCAGTTCACCACCAGAAATTTCATTTAGTTGACGATCTTGTAATGCCCACAGTCCCAACTCTCTTAATGTCTTATCAATCAAATCCTTACTTTTCTTACTTTCAGCTGACCAACCATCAACTTTTCTTCGACCAAGTGCAACATATTCGTGAACTCGCATACCCATTGGAATTTGCGGATTCTGTGGAATATATGCGACTTTTCTCTTATCGTTTCGATAAATTTCCAAATCATTCTCTAGGGCATTTCCACTATAACTAATAACGCCAAGAAGAGTACGGAGCAGAGTGCTCTTACCGGCACCATTAGGACCAACTAGGCAGACCCAGGTACCTTTCTTTATATTCATATCAATTCCAGATAGAACTTCATTATTGCCAAACCGGACAGTTAAATCTTTTAATTTAATCATCGTGAATTTATTCTCCGCTGGCGAAGTATTAATAAAAAGAAAGGTGCGCCAATAAATGCAGTTAATACGCCAATAGGTAATTCAGCAGGAGAGAGAATGATTCGAGCCCCGAGATCTGCAATTACGAGAAATGAGCCACCTACAAGTGCAATCACTGGAATATTTTCATTAGATACTCTGTGAGTCAATCCACGAACTAAATGAGGAATTACTATTCCTACAAAACCAATTAATCCTGAAGCCGAAACTGCAGTGGCCGTGGCAAAAGTTGCTGCTCCGAGCGCAACCAATCTAAGTTGATTTGGTTTAACACCGAGCGAAAAGGCTTCCTCATCGCTCAACAGAAGAACATCTAGTTTTTTGCGGATAGTAAAGATAATTATTAGAGAGAAAGAAATATATAGCGCAGCCCATCGGACGGTATTCCAATCAGCAGATCCCAATTCACCAAGAATCCAGGAGTAGACGGGACGGAGCGAAGTCGAATGTCTCTGTTGGAAATAAGTTTGAATGGCGGTTGCGAAAGATCCAACTGCGATACCAGATAGCAATAAAGTATTTGGATCCGAAAAAAATTTTCCGGAAACAAAAAAACTTAAAATTACGGCAGCAACTGCTCCGGCGAAAGCAAAAATAGGAAGGGTGCCTGCAGATGACTCATTTATGATGGCAATAGTTGCACCTAGGCCCGCACCCGCAGCAGCTCCTAATAAATAAGGATCGGCAAGTGGATTGCGAAAAACGGTCTGATAAACCGCGCCACTTGCAGCAAGTGCACTTCCAACCAGAATTGCTAGAAGAATTCTTGGTGCTCGAATATCAAGTAAGACAGTTCTCTCATTACCCGTCAAATGTCCAGGGAGATTTAGAAGAGTTTTGATTACAGAATTAAAAGGGAGATGAATTGGCCCAAAACTAATTGCGATAACCACTGTTAGTAGAAGTGTTAGGAATGCAAGGCTAAGATTACGAAAGCGCATCAGCAACGATCCGGTAGAACTCAATAATTCTAGGGCCCCAGCGAGATGAAATATCGGCAGGAAGAGAAATTATTTTCATGGTTTTAACAGCTGAAATTTCACTCCAGCCGGGTCTCAAAGCCACTTTATTCGCATCTTCGCCATATTGAGCATCAGCTAAAAAAATAATATTTGGATTTGACGCAATCAGATACTCATTTTGTAATTGCGGGTACCCACCATCATCTGCTTTGCTTGCAGCATCCGCAATATTCTTCAAGCCAAAATCCGCATAAACCTTTCCAATGAAGGTAGAAGAAGTTGCTGAAAAAAGAGTGTTATCCAGTTCATGATAAAAGGATTTATTTGATTTCTTAATACGTGAAATTGCTTTTAGACGTTCTGCCTTTATCTTTCTGACTAGAACAGTGGATTCTTTTGTATGGCCCGTTAGTGCACCTAGGTCTGAAATCTCTGAGCAAAGTCCCGATAGATCTATTGGAGTTTTTTCAACGTACACCTTTATCTTTAATGCCCTAAGTTGTTTTGCGACCACAGTACCTTTAGTGGAATTTACTTGAATGACGACTAAATCTGGACGGTACTTCGCAATTGCTTCAGTGTTTGGATTAAATGAAGAAAGTTTTGTGGTTGGAACCCCAACTGGAAAATTTGAATTATCGTCTACGGCTACAACTTGATGAGCGGCGCCAATTGCAAATAAGTCTTCAGTTGCACTTGGACTTAAAGAGACAATTCTTTGTGGAATATTGTTTTTATATGCATAGGCAGAGTGAGATAAGACAACAGAGCCTAATAACGAATAGAGAAGTAATCTGCGCAAATTCTTATTTTTCAAGATTTTTCTTGCGTGAGCGTTTTCCAGCATTGAAGGCAAGTAATACAGCTACTACGAGGGCTCCGCCAATAAGAACAAACTGAATAATTTCAAAACCTTCATTTGATTCGTTTATATGATGCTCAAACTTCTCTCGACTATTTTTTCCGTCTCGTTCTTCTGGATTCTGTATGCCAGGCTGTTCACTTCTATTCTGTTGTCCCGAATCCTGTTGTGGCGGATTTTTATCATCCTCTGCATGGGCCGGAACAGTAAAAGCAACTAGTGCAATTAATGGGGCTACCAATGCTGATTTGAATCTCATAAATTTAAATCTTGTCGCCACGCTTAACTTGTGGTGCCGGTGCTCTGAGTCGACGCATCTGTGTTGAGCGGAGCCAGCCATACATTCCAAGACCTTTTGTTGATGCATCAGGGAATTTTTCGTTTACCAGTTTTTTAATTTTCCGTGTGAAGAAAAGTCCTGCCACAATCGCATAGAACATAACTGAATACATAAAAAGAATTGCAAATAGTTGAACACTTCGATTTGGAATTACTGTTAACACCAGAACCAACATGATTGTTGGAAGAAAATATTCGCCGATAGTTCTTTGTGAATCTACATAATTGCGAACATAACGACGTACCGGACCGCGGTCTCTTGCTGGAAGCGCATTCTCATCTCCGCGCATAAATGCTGCCCGTGCATTTGCTCGAGCGGCTCGCATTGCCGCTTTATCTAAATTCTTATCAGCTTTGCTTTTTGGAGCAGTGATTGAATTTACTTTTAATTTGCTCTGGGCTGCCTTACGTTTTGGAGTCGCTTTGCCCTTATTCGATCCACCATTACTTGGAGTTGTCTTCTCAGTCATGGGGTTAAGGTAAAGCCAGCATTTGATCAAGTGCAACTTTGGCGAACTTCGCCACGCGCTCTTCTACTTTTATGTGATTTACCAGGTGGTCATCGACCAAAGATTCCAAGGCCCAAGTTAAATGCGGAAGGTCAATACGGTTCATAGTCGAGCAGTAGCAGACAGTTTTATCTAAGAAATGAATCTCTCTATCTTTGAAACGGTTTGCCAAACGTCCAACCAAATTTAATTCAGTTCCGACTGCCCACTTACTTCCAATGGGGGAGTTTTCAATCGTCTTAATGATTGATTCTGTAGATCCCACAACATCTGCATTTGAGACAACTTCGTGGGTACATTCTGGATGTACCAAGATATTGATGCCGGGAATTCGAGCCCGCATCTCTTCAATGTTTTTCAATGAAAAGCGTCCGTGAACTGAGCAATGACCACGCCACAAAATGACTCTGGCCTTTCTTATCTGGTCGTCAGTCAATCCACCATTAGGTTGCCATGGGTTCCACACCACACAATCACTAAGCGAGATTCCAAGTTTTAACACGGCAGTATTTCGACCCAAATGTTGATCTGGTAGAAAAAAGACCCGCTCACCTTTTGAAAAGGCCCAACGGAGCGCACGTTCCGCATTTGAAGATGTACATACTGTCCCACCATTCTCACCAGTGAAGGATTTGATAGCGGCAGAAGAATTCATGTAGGTAATTGGGATCGTTGACTCTGCAATTCCAAGTTTTTCAAAAACTTTCCATGCTTCATGTACCTGGTTTGCTGTGGCCATATCTGCCATAGAACAACCTGCCGCTAAATCCGGCAAGATCACTTTCTGCTTCTCACTTGTAAGTATGTCGGCACTTTCTGCCATGAAATGAACTCCACAAAAAACAATTAACTCAGCATTACTTTTCTCGGCCTCTTTGGCCAATTTAAAAGAGTCTCCAGTTATATCGGCGAATTCAATTACTTCATCTCTCTGATAATGGTGACCAAGAATTAGAGCACGAGAACCAAGTTTGGCTTTAGCGATCTTGGCACGCTCTACAAGATTTGGGTCGCTCGGTGCTGGTAGTTCGCCGGTGCAGGAGACGCCTCGCTCGCTATTTAAATCTCGTTCTTGACCCAGAATTAGTAGGTCGGAGAGTTTGGATGCGCTCACTGGCTCATTATGGAGTAATCTTCGCTCCATGAGCACAGATGTAACTACCACAACAGGAATCCTCCTTACTGATGTAGCGGCGCAGAAAGTCTCTGCACTCCTAGCGCAGGAAGATCGAAACGATTTATCACTCCGTGTTGCAGTGCAACCAGGTGGATGTTCGGGCCTGCGTTACCAACTCTTCTTTGATGATCGCGCACTTGAAGGGGACACTGTTACAGAATTTGGTTCAGTAAAAGTAGTAACTGATCCTGCAAGTACTCCTTTACTTGCCGGCGCCTCAATCGATTATGTAGATACGATCGAGAAGCAGGGTTTCACAATTGATAATCCGAATGCGCAGAATTCCTGCGCCTGCGGTGATTCATTCGGTTGCTAATTAATTAAAGCCCAAATGAAAATCGCGGTTGCGGGCTCAATTGCGCGCGACCACTTGATGACCTTTCCTGGTAATTTTACAGATGCAATCGTTGCCGACTCCCTTGAAACTTTATCTCTCTCATTTCTGGTAAACGATCTCGATATCAGGCGTGGCGGAACTGGGGCCAACATTGCCTTTGGTCTTGGCGTGCTTGGTATTAATCCCTTTTTAATTACCGCTGCTGGTAGGGATTTTGATGATTATCAAGCCTGGCTTAATAGGCATGGAGTTGATACATCTCATGTTCGAATCTCAAAAGAATTGTTGACGGCAACTTTTAGTTGCACAACCGATCTTAGTCAGAGACAGATTGCTTCATTTTTTCCAGGCGCCATGATTGAAGGTCGCGAAATCGAATTAGCACCAATACTTGAAAAGAGTGGAAAATTCGACCTCTTCATCATTAGCCCTGACGATCCAGAGGCCATGATCCGTCATACTGAAAGTGCCAAGGAATATGGGATAAATTTCATTGCAGATCCATCCCAGACTCTTGCAAGTATTTCAGGTGAGAATATTCGAAAATTGATAAGCGGCGCCAAATATTTATTTATGAATGAATATGAACTTGAGTTAACTCTAAAGAAAACTGGTTGGAGTGACGGAGAATTATTAGATGCAGTAGAGGTCAGAGTTACAACACTTGGTGGCAAAGGTTCGCGCGTTGAATCTAGAGGAAGTAAAGCTATTGAAATTGGGGTACCGCAAATACGAGAAATTGTTGACCCAACAGGAGTAGGTGATTCTTACCGTGCCGGATTTGTAGCTGGTCTTGCTTGGGGACTATCCCACGAGAGATGCGGACAAATTGGCGCAACCATTGCTGCTTATTGTTTAGAGACTAAGGGAACTCAAGAATATCGTTTTGAGAAAAATGAATTTATCGAGAGATTAGGTAAGACATATGGCCGGGAAGCTTCTGAAGAAGTAGCGGCTAATCTCTAAATTTTTCAACGACAAACTTAAGTGCCACTAAAAAATTCTGCACTTGCTTAGGTGTGGTGTCGTGATGGAGATAAATTCTTAAATTTCCACCTGTCGGTTGACCCATTGCTTCAAGGACGTGACTTGGCGCAAGGGCAGTGGGCTTACAGGCAGAGCCAGAGTCAACAGCAAAACCTGCCTTATCAAGTTCGTTGACAAGATATTCAGCGTCAACTCCTTCGATTGAAATTGATACTAAATCATGGGGCCCTGGTAGAACATTTACCTCCCCAATCTCATTTTTTACAAAATTTCGAATCTCGCCAGCTAATGATTCCATCTGTTTTTTAACACCACGTTCACCTTCAACCCACTGATCTAATGCAATCGCACTTGCGATTATTAGAGGAAGGGATGCACCCCCAGGAACTTTCAAATTATCTAAGCGGGGAATTGGACTCTTCCAATTAACTTCATCTCTAATTGCAAGAATTCCAAGGCCTTGCGGGCCATTCCAAGCCCTTGAATCAAAGAGCGCGGTTGCCCAATTTTTAGGTAGAGGAGTTCTTGCACCACTTGCTGTTGCATCAACAAAAATTAGCGAATTTCCATCATTCAATTCATTCTGAGTAATTCCAGTTTCGCCGTTTCGAAGTTGCCATGCGATGACATTATTTTTAGAAGACGGTGGCTTATTAATTTGGCCTTCCTTATTCACATCTAAAATCGTTGATGGAACTGTTGAAGCAATCGCGTGTACCTCTTGGCGATCGATTTTTGAGTAATATAAATGTCGATCGTTAGTTAAGAGCCCTTTAATACCTAAGAAATATCCAAAACTGACTTCGCCGATAAAGTGAAGATATTCGCTTCGGATACCTAGTTGAGCCGCAAAGGTTGCCTTAGCCTCCTCAAAGAGAATTCCGGCTGACCTGGACTGACTTGGTAACTTCTTTGGGTCAGCCCAACCTTGGGATGCGGCCATAGATAGTGCCGCTGCGGCTGCTGTTGTTAGCGGTGCCTCACTCTGAAAATTGGCTGTGATTGAACCCACCGGCAAAGGGTATCTGCTGCAGAAAGTATCGCTTTATAGATGGATATTCTTACCCTATGCGCTTGCTTAAAAAAGTAGCCCTTGGAGCAACTGGCTTAATTTCAGCCCTTTCGCTCTCATCTTGCTCCTCAAAAAATGTGAGTGGTCTTGGATATGAACATAATCTTTCTAGCGTCAATGAGACATCTTTATCCCTCTGGCAGGGCGCTTGGATTACAGCAGGAATTGTTGGTGCATTTACTTTAATTTTGATTCTTTGGCCTGCATTCCGCCATCGTCGTAAGGGAAATGAATTTCCGCGACAGACTCAGTACAACGTTCCAACTGAAATTGCCTACACATTAATCCCATTCATTATCGTTGCAGTGCTTTTCTACTTCACAGCAAAAGATCAATCAGCGATTACAAAAGTTGATCATTCAAAACCCGCTGCTCATAAAATTCATGTAAATGGAATCCAGTGGTCATGGCAATTTACTTATGAGGATAAAGGCCCAGATGCGACCGTAACTGGATTACCAGGGGAGCCTCCTGTGTTAGTACTTCCCGAAGGTGAATCTGTTGACTTCACAATTACATCGTCGGATGTGGTCCATGGATTCTGGATTCCGGCCTTCATGATTCAAATTCAGAATCTTCCGGGCGTAGAGAACCATTTGAGATTTACTGCAAATAAGATTGGAACATATCCAGGCCGTTGCAACATCCTTTGCGGACGTAGCCATAGCCAGATGTTATTTACTGTAAAAGTTGTTTCACCTTCTGATTATCAGAACTATCTCGGAACTTTGGGAGCGTAGCGATGACTACATATGCAACAAGACCTGTTACTACTGAAGGCACAACAGAAAATAAGAAGTCAATCAGGCGAGAATCAAAGGGTCGGCTATTTGTTAAGTGGGCAACCTCAACTGACCATAAAACGATTGGCTATATGTACCTTGCAACTTCTTTTGCTTGGTTCTTAATTGGAGGAATTCTTGCTCTTATTCTCCGTGCGGAGTTGGCACGTCCGGGTCTCCAATTCGTTTCAAATGAGCAGTACAACCAAATTTTTACAATGCATGGGACGATCATGCTGCTTATGTTTGCTACGCCGCTTTTTGTTGGTTTTGCAAATGTGATTATGCCTTTGCAGATTGGAACTGCAGATGTGGCGTTTCCAAGATTAAATATGATGTCTTATTGGCTCTATTTGTTTGGTGGGTTGATGGCTTTTGCTGGATTTTTAAGTCCAGGAGGAGCGGCATCATTTGGCTGGACAGCATATGCGCCACTTTCTAATTCACAATACTCACCAGGTGTTGGTGGGGATCTTTGGATTATTGGATTAGCAGTTGGTGGTCTTGGGACCATTCTTACAGGGGTAAATTTCATTACAACTATTTTCACAATGCGCGCTCCCGGCATGACTATGTTCCGGATGTCTATCTTCACTTGGAACGTATTGCTAACTTCAATACTTGTATTACTTGCCTTCCCACCGCTTGCAGCTGCTTTCCTAGGTCTGGAATCTGATCGATTATTCGGTTCACATCTTTTCGATCCGGCAAATGGTGGCGCCATGCTCTGGCAACATATTTTCTGGTTCTTTGGACACCCTGAGGTTTATATTCTGGCTCTTCCATTTTTTGGAATTGCGACCGAAATTCTTCCGGTATTTAGTCGTAAACCAATATTTGGTTATAAGGGATTGATAGCTGCAACTATTGCAATTGCAGCTCTATCTGTTTCAGTTTGGGCCCACCACATGTTCGCGAGTGGTCAAGTTTTACTTCCATTCTTCTCATTCATGACCTTCTTAATTGGTGTGCCTACAGGAGTTAAGTTCTTTAACTGGATTGGAACAATGTGGCGTGGTCAAGTTTCATTTGAGACACCAATGCTCTGGGTTATGGGATTCTTAATAACTTTCTTAATGGGTGGGTTAACTGGAATTATTCTGGCTTCACCACCACTTGATTTTGCAGTCTCTGCCTCATATTTCGTTGTTGCACATTTCCATTACGTCTTATTTGGAACTGTAGTCTTTGCAATGTTTGCAGGGTTTTATTTCTGGTGGCCAAAGTTCACTGGAAAGATGTTGAACGAACGTCTTGGAAAGATTCATTTCTGGACACTCTTCTTCGGATTCCACATAACATTCTTAGTCCAACACTGGCTTGGAATAAAGGGTTTCCCTCGCCGGTATGCGGATTATTTAGCAAGTGACGGTTTTACTAATTTAAATACAGTCTCAACAATTGGGTCACTGCTTCTAGCGCTTTCAATGATTCCATTCTTTGTAAATATTTGGATAACTCGTAAGAGTCCAAAGGTAAATGTGGATGATCCATGGGGATATGGTGCCTCACTTGAGTGGGCAACATCTTGTCCACCACCGCGCCATAACTTCACATCTATTCCTCGTATCCGAAGTGAACGTCCAGCATTTGACCTGAAGTTCCCTGAAGTGAAGACGGAGAAACTCCACTAATGAAAGCAGGATGGAAATTATTTGCAGGCCTTGCGCTTTTTTATTTCATAGTTGGAATTATTTATTGGCAAGTTGGTGGCGAAGCAGTGGGAATAACCGCCATTCCTCTTAGTGGCGGCCTTGCTGCTCTTGTTGGGTATTACTTGTGGTTTACAAATCGACGTCTTGGGGTCCAACCAGAGGATAAGTTGGATGGTGAAATTGAAGAGAATGCTGGTGAAATTGGATTTTATTCACCTCATTCCTGGTGGCCTCTTCCAGTCGCTTTTTTCGCAACTGCAACTGCACTCGGATTAATAATTGGTTGGTGGTTGACCATTATTGCCGTAGGTGGACTTTTGGTAAGCATTATGGGCTTTGTTCTTGAGTATGAGAAGCCTTCAACTTCATCACATCACTAATACATCACTAATAAAGGAATTTAAGATGGAGCAATTAGGAGCGTTTAATAATCACTTACCAGTAAAAATTAGGTTTGGAAATGGAATCGCCAAAACCCTTCCTGATGTAATCAAAGAAGTTGACTCCAAACATATTTTCCTTATGGTGGATGAAGGTATAGAAAAATTTAATCCAGCCGCTGCAGAGCTAATTAAGATTCTTGAAGCAAATGGTTCATATAAAGTTACTCACTTTGGAAAACCAGCGGGTGAGCCAACAATTCAAATGGTAGATGATGCGACTTCTGCACTTATTAAAAGTGGTGCCGATTCTGTAATTGCACTTGGTGGCGGTTCGGTAATTGATACTGCCAAGGCAGCAAGACTCTGCTCTCAACTTGGTTTAACTTTTAAAGAGTTCACTTCAAAATCGCCTAACTATCCAACTCCAAATATTCCTCTGATTGCTCTTCCAACTTCATCCGGTACCGGTTCTGAGGTATCTGGGGGCTCCGTGATCTCAGATCCAGAGGCTGGTCGTAAAGCAGGAATTGCAAATGGAAATCTACGTGCACAAGTTGCTCTAGTTGATCCGGAATTAACTTATTCAATGCCACCAACAATGACTGCCAATGTAGGTATTGATGCACTTGCTCAAGCGATTGCAGGAATTATTGCCAAATGTTCCACTCCAATTGGCGATGCAATTGGTTATGAAGCAGTTCGAATGATGACTCCTGCATTGGTTGCAGCTTATAAAGATGGCACAAATAAAGATGCCCGTGCTGCAATGTCAGCAGGATCAATGATGGCGGGTCTGACTATGAATATTTCTGATTGCACTGCAGAGCATTCTCTAGGACAGGCAATTGGGGGAGTTAAGCATGTTCCTCATGG
>CAWULH010000015.1:0-15240 GCA_963923215.1 uncultured bacterium | reverse complement strand
AGATCATCAAGTACCTGGTTCCAAACCAACTTTAACTGAGCGAGGTCCACGCCCAGATTTTACTTTAAGTGTTACCGCTTAATAGAAAGCGTAATTGAGTTGGAATCTGGTCGATATTTTCGCAAATCTCTTTGGTTTCACCCAATTTATCTTCAATATAAAACTTGCAAACTAATTTGGCAGGTTGGTTTCCAAATTCACCAATTTCCATAGCATGTATCCAACTTATAAATTCATCAGGATCTTCGGTACCCCCAATCCAATGATGAGTTGAGCCATTAGGCAACGAAACTGAAGTCGAGGCTGAAATTAGTCCCGATTCAGATAGGTAAATTCTGAGTACTGGTTTCTCTAATGAACTAATTTCCATGCCTGCTCCTCTGTTAGTTTTAAATCTTTCACCAAAAAGTCTCGAACTAAGTTACCGGGAACATCCTTTCCCGAATGCCAAACGAAAGTCACTAAATTACCTTCTAAAGTTCTTAAAGTTATGTGTGAACCATTTCTTCTTACTATTCTCAATTGTAATGGCTTTGAAGTAATAATTCTTAGTAGTCGATTACTTTTTAAACTGGGAAATTGCCTCACCCATAAAGTTTGTAAAATTAATTAAGTTTAATTCTGGCCCTTATCAGAATGTGTGTAAATACTTAATAAAAATATACAAAGGGTTACTTTGCAAGCGCAATTAGTTGAGCGAGGTGGATGACCTTCGTTTTTATTCCATTGCGCTTAAGTTCACTCTTTAATTGACGGGTGCACCCCGGATTGATAGTTACCAAATAATCAAGATTTAATTTCTTTAACTCAGCAATTTTGGGTGCAAGAACTGCTCTACTGTTCTTCCTATTTATTAATGAATAAGTCCCGGCAGCCCCGCAGCAATCTGCAGCCCCAGGAACTTCAACATATTCACCTAATTCCTTTAATAATTCACGAGGTTCGCGCCAGATACCAAGACCATTTCGTCCGTGACAAGAATCTTGGTAACCAATTCGGATACTTTGGCCATTTTTCGTAACTGGTTTTAAGGACTGATTTAACGAACTCCAATATTCAGAGAATTCAATCACTCGCTCTCTTCCGATTACAGAAGCAATATGAGCAGCACACCCTGCAGAAGTGGTAACTATTTTTCCCTTTAAATCTTCGCCAAGCTTCTTTGCCATCGCCTGTCCTTGCGCCAATTCACCATTATGGGCATGAAGAGCACCACAACATCCCTGATTTTTTACAATTGAAAGAGATGGATCAAGATTCTTTAGAGCCGTTCCTGCTTCAGGTGCAACTAGCTGTTCAAAACAGCCCAGCATTAAATAATTATCAGAGTTCTCATTACGCTCTCGCACAAAAAAATTCTTAACTTTTAAAAACTTGAGAGCAAAAAATAGTCCGCGAACAATTAGAGGTCGTTTCGAACCTTTCCAAATTGCATCCCTAGCCTCTTCAATTAAATGTCCATATTCAACTCCGGCAGGACAGACAGGTTCACATGCTCTACAACCGAGACAGAATTTACTTTCGGCTTCAAGTGAGAGTAGTGGAAGGGTTCCTTCTTGAACTGCTCGCATTAAAGTAATTCGGCCGCGTGGAGATGACTCTTCTTTCTTAGTTAAAGTGTATGTGGGACAGTGAGGCAAGCAGTACCCACATGAGATACATCGATCTAATTTTGATTGATTAAAAATCATGAACCAAGTCGATTCGGATTGAGAATTCCATTTGGATCAAATACGCGCTTCAAATTACGGTGAACCTGCATACCAATTTCACCTATTTGATTCCGTAAATAGGGGAGTTTGGCACTTCCAACTCCATGTTCACCCGTTATGGTGCCGTTAAATTCAAGCGCAAGTGCAAAAATATCTTTAAGTACTTCTTCAGCCCTAGCAATTGCAGCACTATCATCTTTATCTAAAACAATTGTTGGATGGAGATTTCCATCTCCGGCGTGACCAAATGTGCCAATCTCTAAATTGTATTTTGAAGCAAGGCCATCAATTCGATTTACAACTTCTGCCATCGCTGGCCTTGGTACTGAAATATCTTCAAGAATTGTTATCGTTCCATGGCGGGCGAGTGCCGGTAATGAACATCTTCTCGCATATAAAAGTGCTTCTGCTTCGGCTATATCTTTTGCCAGAGTTACATCTCTGCATCCAGGAATTTTTCTAATGATGTCAGCTATTTCTTTTACGGTATCTTCAACTTCAGGACCTGATCCATCATCGCCAAATAGAAGAAGCGCTCCGGCATGAATATCTAAATTTAGGTTGGCAAAATCCTCGACTGCCCTAATACATTTATTATCTAGGAACTCTAAGGTTGATGGGAGTTTTCCTGATGCTAAGACCGCTTCGACCGCGGAAGCCGCACCACTTAAATTTTCAAAATAGCCAACGCCATATTTAGAGATTGTTGGGCGTGGAACCAGAGCAAGAGTAATTTCTGTAAATACGGCAAGTGTTCCTTCACTTCCAACCAATAATCTAGTTAAGTCATAACCAGCAACATTTTTAACTAAGCGACCACCAGTTCTAATTACTTCGCCTGTTCCTAAAACTGCTTCTAAACCAAGAACATAATTCATAGTTGTGCCATATTTGAGGCCACGTAAGCCACCGGCACTTGTTGCGACATTTCCACCAATTGTTGAAACATTTCTTGAACCAGGGTCCGGAACAAATCGCATATTCTCTTTTGCAACTTCCGTATCTAAATCTAGGTTTGTAACTCCTGGTTGAACTCTTGCAATTAATTCCGATTTAGAGATTTCTAAAATTTTATCCATGCCTGACATCGACATAACTATCCCGCCATTTAATGGGACTGTGGCACCGGCCAAATTACTTCCAGCCCCTCTTGCAATTAAAGGAACTTTCTTCTCATTGGCGTACTTAACTATTTTTACGACATCTTCCGTCGATGTCGGTGCAACTATTACATCCGGCATGCCATGGAATAGTGCCGTGGCATCGTGGCTATAGGCGTTTCGGGAGACCTCATCACTGCGGACTTTTTCACTACCCAATAGGCGTGATAACTCTTCAGCCATGTGATTTTGGTCGGTCACAAGGAAATTAAACCATCAAAAGAATTAGGCTTTCGGGGTGTTAACCGAGATTTTGAAGCGATATCTATCGCCCTACAAATCCCAGGTATTTCTCTCCCTCATTCTCCTTCTGGCTCAGGCAGTTGCCAACTTATATCTTCCAAATCTAAATGCTGAGTTAATTAATAAAGGTGTTGCTCAAGGAAAAATCGATTACATAATTCATATTGGTTGGATCATGCTCCTTGCCTCAACCGTTGTCATTCTTGTTTCGATTTGGCTGGCATATTTGTCGGCCAGAATTTCAATGGGATTTGGAAGAGATTTACGTGCAGACATCTTTGAACACGTAGGGACTTTCTCGGCTCAGGAGATGGGAAAATTTGGTGCGCCATCGTTGATTACAAGAACTACTAATGACGTGCAACAGGTACAGATGCTCTCATTTATGGGATTAACAATGATGATTGCTGCCCCAATTACCGCAATCGGGGCAATCTTCATGGCAGTTCATACGAACGCGAAGCTTTCATTACTTTTATTAGTCGCAGTTCCGGTGATGGCAATATTTATTACTTTGATATTGCGAAGAATTGTTCCACTCTTCCGTATCAATCAACAGAGAATAGATAAGATAAATTTAATTCTTCGTGAGCAAATTGCCGGAGTTCGAGTGATTCGAGCCTTTGTAAAACGGGATGAGGAAGAGGAAAGATTCGCTTTCGCAAGTGGAGAACTTATGGCAACAACCTTAAAAGTTGCCAGAACTTTCTCAATTATGTTTCCAACATTAAATCTTATTTTAAATTTCTCAAGCGTTGCAGTCATCTGGTTTGGTGGAAAACTTGTCGATTCTGGATCTATTCAAATTGGTAGCCTTACTGCGTTTCTTGCTTATCTAATGCAAATACTTGGAAATGTGATGATGGCCGTAATGATGTCCATGATGATTCCAAGAGCGGCGGCTAGTGCAGAACGTATTCAGGAAGTTTTGGATACTGAAACATCAATCTCAGAAAAGGGCAGTAAGAAAGCAATTATTTCTGAAAATGGCTTAGTTGAATTTAAAAATGTGGATTTTAAGTATCCGGGTGCTGAACATTCAATTCTTACAAATATTTCTTTTACCGCAGAGCCCGGCAAATTCACGGCAATTGTCGGGGGAACAGGTAGTGGCAAATCAACGCTTTTAAATTTGATTCCAAGATTTATGGATGTTTCTAGAGGTGAAGTAATTGTTAATGGAGTTAATGTTCGTGACCAAGATTTAGAAGCACTCTGGGCTCAGATTGGTTATGTGCCACAAAGAGCAATGCTCTTTCGTGGGACGGTCCGCGATAATTTAAAGTATGGAAAAACTGAAGCATCCGATGACGAGATTTGGCAAGCTTTAGAAACTGCCCAAGCAAAAGATTTCATAAAAGAATTACCTGAGAAATTAGATGCTCAAGTTGCTCAGGGTGGATCAAATTTCTCTGGGGGACAGAGGCAGCGTCTAGCAATTGCCCGTGCATTAATTAGAAAGCCACAGATTTATATTCTGGATGATTCTTTCTCTGCACTCGATTACACAACCGATTCAAAACTTCGACAGGCCCTCCATGAGACAGCATCAAATTCAACTCTTATTGTTATTGCCCAACGTATTTCAACCATTCTCTCTGCAGATCAAATTATTGTACTTGAAGAAGGAAAAGTAGTTGGTGCCGGTAAACATCAGGAGTTAATGGAAAGTTGTCCAACTTATAAAGAAATAGTTCTCTCTCAGTTAAGTCCAGAGGAAGCGGCATGAGTCAGAACGCTCCGGCAAGAAGAGGTCCAGGTGGCGGCGGACCACATATGGGCTTTGGTGCACCTCCTGCTAAATCAAAAGATTTCAAAGGTTCGGTAAAGCGGTTAGGAACAGAACTTGGTAAAGAACGGAAGATTATTTATTTTGTCTTTGCAGCAATTACCGCCTCAGTAACAATTGGTGCATTTGGACCAAAGATTTTAGGAAGAGCAACTAATTATCTTTTCTACGGTTTTCTCGGAAAAAGAATTCCAGAAGGCGTAAGTAAAGCCCAAGCGGTCGCAGGACTTCGCGCAAGGGGCGAGAACCGCTTTGCAGATATGTTACAGAGGAGCGATGTTGTTCCGGGACGAGGAATTGATTTCACGGCAGTTGGAAAATTATTACTACTTGCTCTCGCACTATATTTAATTTCTTCACTTCTACTCTGGGCCCAGCACTACATGATGGCTGGCGTTACCCAACGGACAATTAATCGGTTACGAGTTAAGACAGAGCAGAAGTTAAGTAGGTTGCCACTTAGTTATTTCGATGGCCAATCCCGCGGGGATTTGATTTCAAGGGCGACAAATGATCTTGATAATTTGGGCAACTCAATGCAACAAGGGCTTTCGCAAATACTTAATTCTCTTTTAACAGTGATTTCAATTTTAATTATGATGCTCTGGATTAGTTGGCAGCTGGCATTAGTTTCACTCATAGCCATTCCTCTCTCAACCTTTGCATCCATACGTATCGCTAAAAGGAGTCAACGAGAGTTCATCGCACAGTGGGATTGGACCGGAAAATTAAATGGCCACATCGAGGAGATGTTTACCGGCCACAGCGTGGTTCGGGTATTTGGCAGAAGGCGAGAATCCCAAGAGACTTTTAATAAATTAAATGACGAACTTTATAAGAGTTCTAATCGCGCACAATTTTTATCTGGATTAATTCAGCCGGTGACTCAATTAATTTCAAACTTAATCTATGTCGGAATTTCAGTTCTCGGTGGATACCGAGTTGCTACGGGTTCGATGACACTCGGAGATGTTCAGGCATTCGTTCAGTACTCGCGTCAATTTGGAATGCCACTTGCCCAGATCGCAGGTCTTATGAATACCGTGCAATCCGGTGTCGCATCCGCAGAACGCGTATTTGAATTACTTGACGCCAATGAAGAAGTGGCAGAGAAATCTGATTTAAAGAAACTAGGCCGAGCCAAAGGCGAAATTGTTTTTGAAGAGGTTGATTTCTCATATACCCCAGAATCTAAGTTAATTGAGAATTTCAATCTAAAAGTTGAACCAGGACAGACTGTCGCCATCGTTGGTCCGACGGGAGCAGGTAAAACGACACTAGTTAATTTGTTAATGCGCTTCTATGAGATTAAAGCAGGACGAATTACTCTCGATGGAATTGATACGAGAGATTTAACTCGAGATGAATTACGTAAACAATTTGGAATGGTTCTTCAAGACACCTGGCTTTTCACAGGAAGTATCAAAGAGAACATTGGTTTTGGCGCTGATTCACCAAACGAAGAGGAGATTTCGAAGGCTGCCGAGGCTGCAAATATCGAGCACTTCATCAGATCACTTCCACAAGGTTTTGAAACACAACTTACAGATGACAGTGCTTCAATTTCAAATGGCGAGCGACAACTTCTGACTATCGCCCGTGCATTTATTGCAGACCCAGCAATTCTTATTCTAGATGAAGCAACTTCTTCAGTAGATACACGTACTGAAGTCTTAGTTCAGAAGGCAATGAAGCGCCTACGTGCAGGGCGGACATCTTTTGTTATCGCCCACCGGCTTTCAACAATCCGTGATGCTGATGTGATTCTCGTTTTAGATAAAGGCGCAATTGTTGAGCAAGGTACTCACAATGAATTGATGAATAATCGCGGTTTCTACTTCAACCTTTATGCATCGCAGTTCAGTGAAGCTTCAGAAGTACTTTAATTAAATCTGAGATTAAAAGAGCAATTTTTAACGTATCATCTAGCATCTTTTAAATCTGTGGGGTTTAATAAGCAAGTATGAAAGCGATTGTTTACACCGCTCCAAGAACTTTCTCTTATACTGAGGTTCCAACGCCTGAGCCAAAAGCCGAAGAAGTATTAATTAAAGTAATTCAGAGTGGAATTTGCGGAACTGATCTTCATTTACATGAAGGTCAATTTATGGCTTCCTTTCCATTTATACCGGGACATGAAACCGTTGGAGTAGTAACAAAATTGGGAGTCGGCGTAACTGAATTTAAAGTGGGAGAACAGGTAGTAACAAATCCAAATTCGGCCTGTGGTAATTGCAGCAACTGCGCAATTGGATACACACTTTTATGTAAAAACTTATCCGGCCTAGGTTCTAATCTTCCTGGTGGATTTGCCGAGTTTATGGTGGTACCAAAGGATCAAGTTTTCTCAGCCGAAGGCCTGCACCCCGATGTTGCAGTGCTTACTGAACCAACGGCATGTGTTGTCCATGGAATGGAAGTTTTAGATCCAAAACCAGGTTCAAAAGCTTTGGTATTTGGAGCGGGACCAACCGGATTAATTCTGGCTCAGTTGCTAGCCACCACTCCAAATATAAATGTAACTATTGCAGCTTCATCAGAGTACAAATTAGATCTGGCCACCAAATACGGAATTGATTTTGCCTATAAATTAAATAAAAAAGATTTAAAGAGTGATATTCCTAAATTAAAAGAAATAAGCGGTGGAAATGGCTTTGATATTGTCGTTGAGGCAACTGGGTCTGCCAAAGTAAGTCAGGAGTGCGTTGGACTTACAGCCGATGGAGGTACGGTGCTTTTTTACGGCGTAACTGATGAGCACGATCTAGTTTCAATTTCACCTTATGAAATATTCCGACGCGAAATAACTATTAAAGGTTCATTTGCTGAAATTGATTCTTTCCCAGGAGCGCTCGAAGCTCTACGGAGCGGAAGAGTGAAAACTGAAGGAATCATTACCCATCGATTTGCTCTTGCTGATTTTGGTAAGGCATTAGATGCGCAATTAAATGACCCAACTCGTCACAAGATTGTGATGGTTCCGTAAAAAAATAAGGCCCGAGCGTTTTGCCCGAGCCTTATTAGATTTTGCTTTATGAACGTGCGCGGTGCCAGTGTGGTCCAGCGGTGCCGTCTTTAAGTCGCTTACGCAGCACTAATAAGTACCAAAGTACCGCTGCGAGTTCGAAATAAATCCACATCTTTGCAACCGCATGGCTTCCTGCCGGAAGAGTCATGCAGAGTACAACAATTACAGCCCAGATCATTCCGACGATTGTCAAAGTAGGAATCTTGCTTGATATGTCGAAATATCCTGGTTCTCCAGGAGGAATAGTTCCTCGTTTGTGACCAAGATATGCAGAAAGCAAAGAGAATCCATAAGTCACGTAAAGCACTACGGATACTATTCCCAAGACTTCTCCAGCAATTCCAGAAGAAAGGAACTCAACACCCACTGCAACAACACCTACTGCAATAACTGCAGCAATAGGAGTATGTGTCTTTGGATTTACCTTTGAGAAAACTTTTGAGAATGGGAGCATGTTATCGCGTGAAAGCGAATAACAAGTTCTAGTAGCAACAGTTACGTTTGCAAGCAAGCAAGAAAACATCGAGATGAATGCAATGACTTGAAGCAAAAATCCTGCAGCTGATCCAAAATGAGCCTCGAAAATATGAATCATAGGATTAAAACTTGTTGAATTTACTGTATCAGCAACTTTGCCTGGAATCGCCATTGCAAAAATTGCATACATGACGAATCCGGTTATACCGCTGATAACCACGGCACGCATCATCGCTTGTGGTGCGACACGACGTGGATCGTGAGTCTCTTCTGCTAGATCCGCAGCACCTTCCCACCCAGCAATTGTCCATATAGGGAGAAGAAGTGCTGTGGCATAAGCGGCAAGAGTCAAAGGACTTCCAGTACTTGAACCCTTTTGGAAAAGAATGTGCACACCTTGTTTCTCACCAAAGAATGCAAGTCCAACACCTAGTATCACAGTGGCTACTATTGAACCGACCAACTCTGCAGAAGCACCAACGTTATTAATTTTTGCAGTTAATGCGATACTAATAATGTTAACTACAACTGCAACTATTACTGCAATTGAAGAGAGCATAATTATGTTTGCATGAGTAGGTTTCGCCCAAAAATCAGGGGCGAATACAGATGCGAGTGCAACTGCAATTCCGGCGGAACCTACGAATTGGCAAAGTAACGCATTCCAACCAGTAAACCAACCAAAATGTACGTTAACCAGTCTTGATGACCAATGATATGCATATCCTGTAATAGGAAGTCGTACTGCTAGGTGACCATATACAGCTGCAAGCAACAAAGTGCCAAGGATTACTGGAATCCAAAGCCAGATTGCAACTCCACCTACAGTTTGAAATGGTTGTGCAAAAAGCGTGAATACCGTTGTCGTCACGCTAATCATTGAGAATGCAAGTGCGAACGATGAGTAGGAACTCATTGAACGTTTTAGTTCTTCCTTATAGCCAAATTTGGCTAAAAGTTGATCGTCGGAACGATCATGAGATGATTCGTTTGACATTTCTCTCCTTTGTATATTTTCATATTTTTTAGGGAATTAGCTTTATTTATTAAGTTGGAACTTCTATAGAGCCAAGCTCAATCCATAAAAGCACCTCCATTTACGGAGATACTTTCTCCAGTTAGGAAGTCTGCATCAGAACTTGCAAGGAAAGCAACCACTTTTGCTACATCTTCAGGAAGCTCTAGACGTTTAAGTGGTGTGTCATTTATCCACATTTGTTTTACATCTTCTGGATTAAGACCTCGAAGGTCTGCTTCCCATTTCAATTCACGATCTTGCATTGGTGTAGCAACAAAACCCGGGCAGACAGAGTTAACTAGAATTCCATGTGGCGCTAGTTCAAATGCCATCGCTTGAGTAAGTCCCAGTACTGCAAATTTACTAGCCACATAATCTGAAAGATATGGAACTCTTCCTTGTTTTGCAGCCATAGAAGCGGTATTTATGATTCTTCCTTTAATATTATTTTTAATCATCGTTTTGGCCGCCGCTTGGCCGCAATAGAAAATCCCATAAGTATTAACTTCAAAAGTTCTTTTTAAATCAGCAGGAGAGACATCTACATACTTCTGCATTTTTGATATCCCAGCATTTGAAACCCAGACATCCAGCCCTCCATTTGAAGTAAAGACATCTTCGGCAATTTGATGGGACTGCTCTGGATTTGTTACATCTAATTGCAAGTACGTCGAATCAGCAATTAATTTTGAAGTTGCTTCTGCAGCCGCGGCGTCAATGTCGGTTGCAACTACCTTGAAGTCACGGTTTCCAAGTTCTCTCGCAATGGCTTTTCCGATTCCTGAACCGGCTCCCGTAACAACTGCTATTTTCTTACCCATTCTGACTCCTTGCGATATTGTGAAGTGTTCCGGTTAAATTTCTGGTTGTTTCAATAAATTCCGCATATCTCTCATCATAGATATCTCTATTCTTCGCATTTGGTGCAATTTTTTCTCCGGATTCAAGAGCTCCGTTTACAAATGCCCAATCACTAATAAGTCCAGTTCCCATACCGGCGCAAACGGCTGCCCCAAACGATGCTCCAGGGTGATTTATTATGGAAGTGATTTCAGAGTTGATGACATCTGCAAGAATTTCGCGCCATAATCTAGATTTTGATCCACCATTTGTAACTTTTGGATTTGTGATTGCCAGGCCAAGTTCTGCAAAAATCTCAAAGTGATGACGGAATCCATAGGCAATAGCTTCAAGTGCGGCGCGATGAATATCTCCTCGCGAAGTTCCCAAGTGAAAACCTAATATCGCACCTCGTAAGTTTGGATCATGGAGTGGAGTTTTTTCTCCCAAGAAATAAGGTAGGAGCAATAGATTTCCAGCATTTTCATTACTTGCCTCTAGATCAAGATTTTCTAAAGACTCGCCACCAAATAAACTTTGTTCCCAACGCAAAATAGAACCACTTGTAGCCATGCAGCCATTTGGTAACCACTTATTTGGAACAGGGTGAGCATCCAAGTAAAGTCTCGAATCTATAACTAATTTATCGGACACAGCGAGAATGTCGCCTGCCCCACCTAGTTTTATTAAGCCATCACCTTGTTTAGAAAGTCCCGCACCGTAGGCGGATAGAACATGATCGGCGCCACCAACGATTATTGGCGTACCTGCCACCAATCCAGTTTCACCTGCCGCCTTTACGGAGACTTCACCAACCTGTTCTCCCGAGCGTTTTATTTTTGGAATTTCTGGCCAATTTATAGCGACTGAACTTATAACTTCATCGAAAATTGAACCATCTAATTTGAACAATCCACTTTCAATTGCCCAATTAAGCTCAACATGTAAATCAGCACCGAGCCGATGTGCCATCCAATCATAAGAACCAACTAATGCTTTAGTTCGATTGAGATTATTTGACTCATTTTTGGCTAACCAGCTAATGGTTGGCGCAATCCATTGTTGTGAAATTACCGATCCAGTTGTAGCCAATAGATCTAATCCAGTTAATTTGGATTTAATCTCTTCAATTTCAATAGTGGCTCTGGCATCATTCTGCAACATCGCTCTTCTAACTGGATTACCTTCGTGATCAATTGGAACAAGTGCGGGGACCATTCCCGCAAATGAAACGGCTTTGATATCAGTTGAAGATGCCCCGGAATCTTTTAGTAATTGTGGAATCGCGGATGTAAAACCATTCCACCATTCATCGGTATCCGCTTCAGACCATCCCGGGTGGTCCGAGAATTGATTCACCGGGCTGTTGAAATTCGCGATTATCCCGCGCTCCACATCAAGCAAAATTGACTTGACTCCCGAAGAGCCAACATCAACGCCTAGAAGTAGAGATGCAGACATTAAATTTATCCACCTCTCGCAGCATCAATGAAGCGCTTGGCGCGATCTAATTCAACTTCATTCCAGGTGTAACCGTCTCGCTTTAAGTCGCTCCCGACAATGCAGCCATCTGCAAACTTTAAATATTTGGCAATAGTTTCTGATTTGGCACCAGTGTTCAAAAAGACTTTTATTTCTTTTGGTACGGCGGCCCGAACAGATTCAACCGTAGTGACATCTGGTTCTGCTCCAGCCATTGGACCTGAAACTAAAATTGCATCTGCAAGGCTTGATACAACAGTGGACTTTGCCATTTGCGCCGGGGTTCTCTGGCCAATCGGCGATGCAAATTCTGGAGTGATATTTGCAAAGATTGCTAAGTCTTCACGGCCAAAATTTCTCCGATTCTTAAATAATGTTGCAGCATCGGGTTGCCAAAGTCCCATATCGGATTCCCATGTTCCGGTTATGACTTCGCGCATAAAATTCGCACCGGAACCAACTGCGATTGCAAGGGCGGCTTGCGCATCCCATAAATAATCAACTCCGAATGGTCGATCTGTTGGTTTGCACTCGTTTGCCACGCGAGTCATAACCGCGGTCGCTTCAAGTCCAGCATTTAATTCGTAAGGGCGGTCACCTTCATTACAGAAAAGCACTGCATCAAATCCGACCGATAAAAGTTTTTCAGTATCTCGTTTAACATGATCTATTAATCCTTTTACACCGGAAGCGGCGTCATAAAGTGGAGTGCCGGGAAGTGGTGGAACATGTGCCATCGCTATCAAAATCTTGCCGGATTTTGGAAAGATTTGGTCGACTTTAGTCATATCTCAATTCTCCTTTTCAAATGGTTCAACATGAATTACTTCAACCCCAGCATCTTTGATGAGGTCTATTTCTTTGTTTATTGGATTTGCGTCAGTGATCAAAATATCTATTTCGCTTAACTCAGCCACAGAGGCAAAAGCTACCTTTCCTATTTTTGATGAATCAGCAAGCACAATTTTTCTTGCTGAAGCTTTAATGGCTGATTTCTTAACTCGACTGTCATCTAAATTGTATTCAGTTAAACCATTTGCGGCGCTGACCCCGGCGACTCCTATAAAAAAAGAATCACAATTAAAATTCTGGAAAGCATTTTCAGTACTTGCTCCAATTAAACTAAGTTCACCAGGGCGCACTTCTCCTCCAGCGACAATTGTGCGAACTTGGGGTTTTGAGGAAAGTTCTGTGGCAATTAGAAGCGAACTAGTAACGATAGTTAAAGGCATTCTTGAGTTAATAGCTCTTGCCATCTGAAGCACCGTAGTTCCGACGTCCAAAATTACTGTTTCACCATCTCGTAAAAGTTCAGCGGCGGCCCGACCTATACGAATCTTTGCTTCATGATTTTGAGATTCGCGCGTGAGTATTGGAGGTTCGTAACTTCTACTCGTTGCAGGAATTGCACCACCACGAATTCTTCTTACAAATCCATCCATCTCGAGAGACTCTAGATCTCTGCGAATCGTCATCTCGGAAATCCCAAAATGTTCAGCGAGATCACTAATTTGTATCTCACCTTTTTTGTGAAGACGTTCAAGTATGGCCTGCTTACGCGAGCCCATTTGCATAAGGTCACATTAAGCGCCAAATTCACACGAATCAAGGATATTTTGTGAATTTCTTACTAATGTTCACGATTCTAGGCGAGGGGGATATTTTAATTATGGAAATTCTGAATTCTTGAAATCCTCATTTTTTTTTACTAGATTTTTAGAAATTCAAAAAATTTAATTTTGGTGGGGCGGGTCGGGCTCGAACCGACGACGACCGGATTATGAGTCCGGGGCTCTAACCAACTGAGCTACCGCCCCAATTTGGGAATTGCGTAATCATATCGGCAGAGCAGAGTACTAACTAATTAATTGATAATCTCAAGGAGTGAGGGCGCTTCGAATACTCCTAATTGGAGTATTTCTCATGCCAATGTATTCAGCGCAGGCTTCACCTAATTATGTTTTCCCAGTAGCAGGATGCAAATACACATATGCAAGATCTCATCATGATTACCCTGCCACAGATATATTGGTAAAAATTGGTTGTGATTTTGTTGCACCAACATCTGGAGTAATTGATGAGGTGAACCGGGTTGATCGATTTACTTGGAAAACAAATCTCGGGGCCGATCGTGGTGGACTTTCGGTTTCTATGATTGGTGATGATGGCGTCCGTTATTACGGATCTCATCTCTTTTTTATCCCTGAAGAAGTAGTTAGTGGTTTTCGTGTTAATGCCGGAGATTTGATCGGCAAAACTGGAAATAGCGGTGATGCAAAAGGAACAGCCCCACACCTACATTTTGGAATCTCCTGGCCTACTAAAAACGGAATTTGGTGGGTGAGACGCGGCGAGTTATATCCATGGAAATACCTTGATGCTTGGAAAGTCGGAAAAGATTTAAGTCCTGCCAAGTCAGTTAAAGCATTAGAGAAGAAGTTGGGAACAATTCCAGTTCATACTGGTTACTAAATTGAAATAAAAAAGCCCCGGTATTTCTACCGAGGCTTTTAATAAGTTTATGGTTACTTAACCGGAGTTACCTGATCCGCTTGAGGACCCTTAGGACCTTGAACGATTTCGAAAGTAACTGGCTGACCCTCGTTTAGAGACTTGTAACCGCCACCTTGAATTGCTGAGTAGTGAACGAATACATCTTGTCCGCCACCATCAACTGCAATGAAGCCAAATCCCTTTTCAGAGTTGAACCACTTAACTGTACCTGTTGCCATATTTCTTTTTATTCCTTACGGTAAATGTGACTCTTACGATTATTCGTAAGCGCCGGTCTTTCTCTTACAGATTTACCGTTGGTACGGGTACTGCCAAGCGTCGGACTAGGCATAAGTCTAACGGCATAAATAGGAGTCAATTTCCGCGCAGAATCTAATTTTGTGCGTAACTTGGTCTAGAAATTGTCGGCATTTAGGTCTAGATTTACCAAATCAAATCGAATTAATCCGATTTAAACCGTGGTGGGCTGGGGAAGGTCGCACCAAGGCGGACCTTAAAAAGGATGGAAATTCGATGAAGGAAGTGAGTGGGCTTTTGGCTGGTGATCTTCGGATCTATTCAGCACCAAAGGCATTGCTGCGACATATTCAATGGTCGCTAAATCAAATACTTGGTTACCCAGTGGAGTTGTCATGGGAAGAACAACATTTATCACCGGGTTGCTTTGCAACACAGTACCAATGGCGCGATGTAAAACCATCGGCTTCTAAAATCGCAAGCGCACTAAAAGCTTGGCACTATCTACGATTTGAAGTGCGCGAATATTCAACAGTGGGCGGCGAGGGCGTTATTTATAGATGCACTCCCGATCTTGGGTTACATCAAGCAACAACTTCATCAACTGGCGATGTAATGATTCATGAAAATAGATTGGTGACCGCCTTGGATCACAATCTCAGTTATGAATCGTTACGTGCTGCTATTCGAGAAACGCTCGGAATAGCGTGGGATGAGGAGTTAGAGAGTTATAGGAGAGG
>CAWULH010000014.1:0-15666 GCA_963923215.1 uncultured bacterium | reverse complement strand
TAGATAAAAGTTATACAAACGTCTTACTAATTCTCCGAAACGGCGTAATTACTTATCAATATTACAAAGATGGATTTACACCAACTACTCGACTTCCTTCCTACTCAGTAGGAAAGACCATGCTCTCATTTGTAGTAGGTCAACTAATTGCACAAGGTAAAATTAAAGAAAGTGATACTTTTGTAAGTTACTTCCCTGAATATAAAACTGGCGGATCTTTTGACAAGATTACGGTCCAACAACTCCTTGATATGCAAAGTGGCGTAGGAGTAAGTGATAACTATCCTGCAGGCCCATCTGGATGGGGCGTAGCAATTGCCCAGATGTATGCCACAACAGATATGCGTTGGTTTATAAAACATAACCGGAAGATGGCATTTGAACCAGGATCGAAGGCAGTTTATCGAAGCGTTGATCCGCAATTAATTGGAATGATTGTTAAAAAAGTAACCGGTATGACTATTGCTGAGTACTTTTCAAAGAATATCTGGCAACCAATTGGTGCATTAACTCCGGCAACATGGAACGTAGATAGAAATAATGGAATTGAGAAAACTTTCTGTTGTTTTAATGCTTCGGCACCTGATTATGCAAAAGTAGGATTAATGGTCCTTAACAATGGAATGGTTGGCGATAAACACATAATTGATGCTGCTTGGGTAAAACGTCTCAACACTCCTGTTGTCACAATGGATAATTGGGGCTACGGCGCATATATGTGGCATCCATTTCCTGGTGTCTCAACTATGGATGGATTACACGGCCAATATGTTTACATCGACCCAGTAACTCGAACTGTAATTGTTAAATTGAGCGATGTTCCGACCACTATGAATTTGGGAGTACCTACTATGGATGTCTTTAAGGAAATTTCAAAGAAGAACTAAATCGTCGCGATGAACTAACTCTCGTTCGTATTCGGCACCGAGTTCTGCGGCAAGATCCTTAGTTGATTTCCCAAGTAATTGCGGAATCTCATCTGAATCAAATGAGACCAATCCTTTTGCAATTGCCTTTCCATCGGTTGAAATCAGTTCAACTGTATCACCGGCGCTGAAATTACCTTCGACCTTGGTTACACCGGCAGGAAGTAGAGAGACGCCTCTTTCGATAATTGCAGTTACCGCTCCAGCATCTAGGAATAACTTCCCGCGAGTTTCGGAAGCATATTCCAACCAGAGTGCACGTGATGGTTTTCGGTCATCTACCACAGTGAATTTTGTTCCAACATTTTTACCTGATATTGCATCAGCAAGATTATCTAAATTGGTAAGTAGCATCTCAATTCCAGCACTAGTCACTATTCGTGCTGCCTCAACTTTTGTAATCATCCCACCGCTTCCAACTCCGGAAGAGCCAACTCCACCTATATCTGCGCTTTCCAATTCATTTAAATTCTTAACAACGGCAATTCTTTTTGCACCTGTATTAGAAGGTGGCGCATCATAGAGAGCATCGATATCAGTTACTAAAACCAATTTATCTGCGCCAATTAAATGAGAAACTAATGCTGATAATCGATCATTATCGCCAAATTTAATCTCTTGAGTCCCTACTGAATCGTTCTCATTAATAATTGGAACCGCACCTAGGGATAACAATTTAGTAAGAGTACGTTGTGCACTCTGATAGTGGGAACGACGGACGACATCTTCAATTGTGAGTAGTACTTGAGCGGCGACCAACTTGTGTTTACTAAG
This sequence comes from uncultured bacterium, assembly GCA_963923215.1. Classification (GTDB taxonomy): domain Bacteria; phylum Actinomycetota; class Actinomycetes; order Nanopelagicales; family Nanopelagicaceae; genus AAA044-D11. The sequence goes on along the minus strand of CAWULH010000014.1, from coordinate 13,966 downwards.
CGCCTCATTGTATTTAGCGATTAATAATCCTTGTCCAACAGAAGCAGCCGCTTGCTGACTAGCCAAATCTTTTGGTCTGCTACTTAAACCAATTGGTGCCAAGCCAGCGGCTATTGCACCGCTAGAAACTATTACGACTTCATCGCCATGCGATTTAAGGCGGGCGACCACTTCGACCAATTTATTTACAGCATCAACATTTAGTGCAGAACCGGCTTTGCCAGTTAAAGTTGAAGAACCAATTTTGATTACGATCTTCACTCTTCACCTTCAATTCGTGGCGTATTTGGGTTCGCCGTGTTGTACTCCCATTGTCCGGCAATCTCATCATCATTTAGTACATCAACGCTATCTTCAACATAACGTCCAGCCCATGGGGATTCAATTCTTAGATCACTTCCGCGAGGCCCTGCGAGTAATTCAGCTCCCGCTTCAATTGTTGGCTCCCAATCAAATATGACGGCATCGGCGCCTGCACCAATTCGAACTTCATCTCCCTCTTTGGCGCCCTTCTTATAAAGCTCTTTTTCAATTCCGATATTGGCAAGACGATCAGCAAGGTAACCAATTGCTTCTGCATTTGAGAAATCAGTCTGTTTAACCCATCGCTCTGGTCTATCTCCAATTACCGTGAAAGACCCATCTTCATTTGCAAAAACTTTAAAGCCGGCATCATCTACTGCTGTAGGACGTAAAACAATACGAGTCTTCTCCTCTTTGACCGCATTCTTTCTTGCCTCTTGAATTATTTGGGCCATGGCGTAATTCAGTTCAGTTAAACCAGTACGTGCCGCTGCTGAGATTTGGAAAACTAGATAACCACGAGCTTCAAGAGTTGGTTGGACCATATCTGCCATTGCTTTTCCATCTGGAAGATCGATCTTATTTAACGCAATAATCCGTGGTCGATCAGCAAGACCACCATAAAGCTTTAGCTCTTCTTCAATTAAATCAAAGTCCTTTACTGGATCGCGATCTGTTTCAAGAGTTCCACAATCTAAAACATGAACAAGTGCAGCGCAGCGCTCAACGTGTCGCAAGAACTCATGGCCCAATCCCTTTCCTTCTGAAGCACCAGGAATTAAACCTGGAACATCAGCAACGGTGAAACGGGTATCACCAGCTTGAACCACTCCAAGATTTGGGACAAGAGTTGTAAATGGATAATCGGCAATTTTTGGACGGGCAGCGGAAATTGCTGCAATTAAAGAAGATTTACCAGCAGATGGAAATCCAATTAAACCAATATCGGCAACGCTCTTTAATTCAAGAGTTAATGTCCGCTCCTCGCCTGGCTCACCTTTTAGCGCAAAACCTGGAGCACGGCGTTTTGAAGAAGCAAGTGCGGCATTACCAAGGCCACCTTTGCCACCTTGTGCAGCAATAAATTGAGTACCAATTCCAACTAAATCTGTAATTATTTCGCCACTTAAATCTTTAACTACGGTTCCATTTGGAACTGGAAGAATTAAATCCTTACCTTCTTTTCCATTACAGAAATCACCGTAACCAAGAGATCCATTTGTAGCTCTTCGATTTGGTGAATGATGAAAATCGAGAAGGGTTGTCGTATTTGGGTCTACCACCAGAATTACATCGCCACCGCGACCGCCATTTCCACCATCAGGCCCACCGAGAGGTTTAAATTTTTCACGGTGAACAGAGACGCAACCATCTCCACCAGAACCCGCTACGGCATGAAGAGTTACACGATCAATAAAACTTGTCATCTAACTCTCCTCTCAAAATAAAAAACGGGCCCGCGAGCGGACCCGTTTTAAAAGATCCTTAACTTATGCAGATACCGGAACGATATTGATTACTTTACGACCGCGAGCGCGACCAAATGCAACTTCGCCATCTGATAGTGCAAAGAGTGTGTCATCTTTTCCGATTCCTACATTCTTACCTGGATGAAAAACTGTTCCGCGTTGACGGATCAAGATCTCTCCTGCATTTACAACCTGTCCTGCATAACGCTTAATTCCAAGGAATTGTGGATTGGAATCGCGGCCGTTGCGGGTAGACGAGACACCTTTTTTACTTGCCATTTTTTATTCGCCCCCTACTTGTTAATCCCGGTGATCTTCACGCGAGTTAGTTGTGAACGGAAACCTTGACGACGGCGATAGCCAGTCTTGCTCTTGTAGCGAAGGATATGAATCTTTGGACCCTTCTGCTCATTAAGAATTTCACCAGTCACTTTGATGCCAGCAAGTGCTTTCGCATCTGAAGTTACAGAACCATTCTCAACAAGTAGTACGGCAGGAAAATTAACAGATGCGCCAACTTTTCCATCGATATGATCAACGATGATGGTGTCGCCAACAGCAACTTTCTCTTGGCGTCCGCCAGCTTTTACAATCGCATACACGTTAGTTACCTCTTACTTATTAATCGCTTTTAGATTTGGCACCGTACATATGGAAGAAACCATATGGACCGTGCGCAGGGGGTCAAGATTACGCGGGCGCGCCCCAGAGGGTCAAACTGGAGTAATTACCCCACTACTGACCGCTCGGCGACGACGTTTTCCACGTCCCTGCCCACTCTCTGAAGATGCCGAATTCTCTTCACTTTGAACTGAAGAATCTTCCTCATCTGAAGAATGGATTTCGACTTCAACATCATTTTCTTGATTTTCTTGATCTTCTTGATTTTCTCTGTCTTCAGTATGTGGAACGTAACGTTGTTCCATATCTTTCTCTAAAGAAACTTTTCGAACTGGTTCATTGTGAATATGAATTCCGCGGCCACCGCAACTTTCACATGTTGTCGAGAACGCTTCAATCAATCCTTGACCAACACGCTTACGTGTCATCTGGACCAACCCAAGAGAGGTCACTTCCGCAACTTGGTGCTTGGTGCGATCTCTACCTAAGCACTCAATTAATCGGCGCATAACTGCATCCCGATTTGATTCGAGCGTCATATCAATAAAGTCGATAACAACAATTCCACCTAAGTCACGGAGTCTTAACTGGCGGGCGATTTCCTCAGCCGCTTCAAGGTTATTCTTAGTAACAGTTTCTTCAAGGTTTCCACCTTTACCAATGAACTTACCGGTGTTTACATCAATCACAACCATGGCTTCGGTGCGATCAATTACGAGCGATCCACCTGAAGGTAGATAAACCTTACGGTCAAATGCCTTAGCAAGTTGCTCTTCAATTCGATATTCCGTAAATAAATCCTTATTGCCTGTCCACTTCTCAATCTTTGAAGTTAATTCAGGTGCAATAAAGCTCAAATAATTGTTAATTTCTTCGGAGGCTTCATCACCTTGAACAATTAACTTTTCAAAATCTTCATTGAAAATATCACGGATAACACGAACAGTTAGATCAGGCTCTGCATAAAGAAGTGATGGGGCGTGAGTACTTGGATTCTCTGCCTTCTCTTGAATATCTTCCCATTGCGCCTTTAATCGCATTACATCGTGTTCTAACTCTTCCTGCGATGCACCTTCTGCAGCTGTTCTGACAATTACACCTGCTTCTCCTGGTACAAAATCTTTAAGGATATTCTTTAAACGGCTACGTTCCTCATCTGACAACCGGCGACTAATTCCACTCATTTCACCACTTGGTACATAAACCAAATAACGGCCAGGAAGAGATACTTGGCTAGTTAATCTGGCACCTTTCTGACCAATTGGATCTTTAGTTACTTGAACCAAAACTGGTTGTCCAGTTTTTAATACGTGCTCAATTTTTCGAGGTGTGCCATCTGTTAAACCAGCAGCATCCCAATTAACTTCACCGGCATAAAGAACAGCATTACGTCCTTTACCAATATCAACGAAAGCGGCTTCCATTGAAGGTAATACGTTCTGTACTTTGCCTAAATAAACGTTGCCAACATATGAAATATTGCTATTTCGATTTACGTAGTGCTCGACCATTACTTTATCTTCAAGCACAGCAATCTGAGTGCGGTCACCTGTCTGGCGAACTAACATAACGCGATTTACATTGTCGCGCCGTGCAAGGAATTCACCTTCGGTAATCACCATTCCGCGGCGGCGAACAAATTCACGACCTTCACGGTGATGGCTTCGGTCACGACGGTTTCGACGGTCATATCTATCATGTCGATCGTTTCGATCACTTCGAGAAGAACGCTCTTCGCGCGGCTTAGGTTCGCGGACCTTTACAACGGTTTTTACGCCATCTTCTTCTATGACTTCACCATCAACTACTTCGCCACTTCCTTTTGCTCTGCGGCGACGGCGACGGCGGTGTGTAACAACTTCCTCTGAAGAAGATTCTTCTTCAGAAGTTTCTTCACCAGAATTTTCCGTATTTTCTGAACTCTCCTCATTTACATCACGGCCATGACGACGACCACGACCACCGCGACGACGACGCTTACGATTTCCGCGATCATCCTCTGAAGATTCCTCAGATTTCTCTTCGCTCTTTGAAACTTTATTAAGTGCTGGCGCTACTGTTGTAGGTGCTGCTTGAAAAATTGGTGATGGAATTACAGAGGATTTCTTATCTTCGCTTTCATTAACGACAGAGTTCTCTGTAGCAACATCTTGATTTTCTTTATCTTTCTTTGTGATACGTTTTAAAACGCGCTTACGCCCACCTTTTGGCTCTATGGCCATAAAAACACCAAATCCTTTTTTTATCTTGAGCGACAAATATTTCTATCTGCCTGCTTTTTCCTAAATTCTTTAGCGCCCGCTGCGGAACGATTTCATTCGCTCTACGCGCGAAAAGCACTTCCCTAAGTATGACTTACCGGTGATACAAAGGCAAAACTAAGCGTGAATGTCGTCTGGATTTCTTACCAAGTGCCCAAATCTACGTAAATAATTCTCTCTAATCACCGAGATCTGATGTAAACGTTCTGCAAGAGACCAACGGCAATTAAATTGGCAAACATACTTGAGCCACCATACGAAATAAATGGCAAGGGAACTCCTGTCATTGGCACTAACCCCATAGTCATACCTATATTCTCAAATGTTTGAAATGCAAACCAAGAAATGACACCAACACATACCAATCTGCCAAACATGTCATTGGTTCGTCGTGCAATTAAAAATGCGCGATAAAAAATTAATCCGAAGCAGAGCAAGATAAAGCCCGATCCGATAAAACCTAACTCTTCGCCTGCAACCGTAAAAATAAAGTCAGTCTGCTGTTCTGGAACAAACCTTCCATTCGTTTGTGGGCCATTAAATAAACCTTTTCCAATAAATCCGCCAGAACCAATAGTGATTCTTGATTGCCTTAATTGATAACCACTCATTTGAGGATCGGCACTTGGATCAACAAAAGATTGGAGTCGTTTCACTTGGTACTCGCTCACTACCCCAGCCTTGATTGCAACATATCCACCAATAACGGCGACCAATAAAAGACCTATTACCCACCTAGTTGGTGCACCGGATACTGCAATAATTGCAAGAATAGCGGCAGAAATAATTAAAACAGTTCCTAAATCTGGTTGTAATAAGATCAACAGAATTGGAATTGCAGAAATACCTAACGCCTTAAGGACATCTAAATCTGTTGGATCTTGATCCTTATCTAATTTTTCAGAGAGAATCATAGATATTCCAACAATTATGGAAATCTTTGCCAACTCAGCGGGCTGAATTTGAAATCCACCCGGTAAAGAAATCCAAGCCCTCGCTCCGTTAACAGTACTTCCTATTCCTGGGATTAGAACTGCGATAAGACCAATAACTCCAAGGCCCCATACGATAGGCGTATAGGCGCGTAGCATTCGATAGTCAATTAAAGTTGTTCCGTATGCAAGTGCAATTCCTATTGCTAAGTTAATTATGTGCCGTTTTAAATAATATTGTGGATCTAGTCCCTGAGATTTGAACCAATGGCTAGTTGCAGCCCAAACTAAAAGCGTTCCGATTACTGATAAAGCAAGTACGGCAAAAGTAAGAGTTCGATCAAAGCGGCTCACATTTCCGCGAATAATGTCGGTACGTGATTTAGAGCGAATTATTGGCGTACGCATTAGTTAGTCACCGGCTTTGCATTCTTAACATCAAGTTTGGGAATTGTGTTCGGTATTCCATTTGGGAATGCAGATTTTGTTGGATCAATTTTATTTCCAACAACTCCAAATAAGGTTGTGTAAATATCTTTAACTCCCACAGCAGATACAGAGGCTCCAAATCCACCTTGGCTAACAACCATCACAACTGCATATTGTGGTGAATCTGCGGGCGCAAATGAAGCAAACCAGGATGTGTCATCCTTTGCAGAACCGTTCTTATTTCGACCCAAATCCTGAGCTGTTCCAGTTTTTCCAGCAACTTGCACTGGATAGCCTGCAAATATTCCTGCTGCAGTTCCGTTTGTTGCTACAGACCTAAGTGCCTTATGTAGGAATGCCGTATCTGATGGAGTCTGTTCAGTTTTTCCTAATTTTTCCGGCGCAAATTCCTTAATTACTTTGCCTGTAGGAGACACAACAGCTCTCGCAATCCATGGTTTCCAGAGTGTTCCACCATTAGCAATTGCTGAATATGCCACTGCTAATTGAATAGGTGTTACCAAAGTATCGCCCTGACCAATTGAGAAGTTAACGGCGTCGCCGGCACGGATAATGTAACCATCAGTGCAATTCTCTTTTGCTATTGCAATTAAATATGGAGTCAGATCTGATTTCTTGGCTCGGTTCTGGAAATTACAGTAAAAGTCTTTATTCTGTTTGTAAAATTCATTTTTCCATTGGCGATCTGGGAGACGTCCAGAAGCCTCATCTGGAAGATCAATTCCAGTCTTCTTGCCCAAATTAAAACTTCTTGCTGCATTGAAAAAATAATCATTTGGATTTGATTTTGGACGGAGCCCGCCATCTCTTACCCACTCATCATAAGCAATCTGATACCAAATCGTGTCGCATGAGACTGCGATTGCAGTCTGCATATTTATTGTGCCTTGATTCTTTGTCTCGAAATTCTTAAATTCTCGATTACCAATTTGTACAGAAGAGGGGCACTTATAACTTGCATTCATGTTGTAACCGGCAGCAGCCGCAGCGACAACTGATATTGATTTAAATGTTGAAGCAGGCGCATACATACCCTGTAATGGTCTAGTTAACGCAGGGACTCCAGTTGCATCACTAAAAAGATCTTTGGCTTGAGCCTGTGTTAAACCTTCTTGAAAAATCTTTAAGTCATAAGTTGGATAAGAAGCAAGTGCTAAAACTTTTCCAGTCTTAACATCTAAAACAACTGCAGCACCGCCGTCAGCCCGATATCCCAAAGATTTTGCCCGCAAAACTGAAGTTGCTAGAGCTTTTTCGGTTGCGCCCTGTAGTTTTGCATTGAGATTAGTTACCAAGTTATTTCCAGGATATGAATTTGAGTTCTGGGTCTGCTCAGTAATTGCCTCTTTGCGATCAACAATCACTGTTTTTATTCCTGGTTTACCTCTTAAATAAGCATCATATTTATATTCAAGACCGGTCTTGCCGATCACTTCATCTCTAAAAAATTTCTTATCTGGATTCATTAGATCGGTTTCAGTTACCGGTCCAACATATCCAAGTACATGAGCTCCTGTTTCGCCACCAAAGTGAGGGTAACTTCTTACTGGAACTTGTTGAGCATCTATTCCCGGATAGATATCGGCATTCTCTAAAACCTTTAGTGCTTGAGAAAGTGTTGCTGCACTGGTTACTGGAATTGGTTGAAACCTGGTTCCCTTCCAACATCCAGTTCGTTCTCCTATTGGAAGCTCGCCACATAATCTTGTCCCAAGCCAAATATCATTCTTTGACTTACCAATTAATTTTGCTACTTTTCCGATTACCGCATCACCTTTATCTGGCAATTTATCAATTGTGCTTCTATCCACTGTGATGACAAGTCCTGGACGGTCCATTGCCAGTGGTAGGCCATCACTATCAGTAATTGAACCGCGTAATCCAGGTGTAATTACATCTCTACTCTGCACACTTAAAGCAGCATCACGGTATTTAAATCCAGCGGCTATTTGCAGGTAAAAGAGGCGACCAAATAATGATATGACTAGCGAAGCGATGAGAACTTGAACGATGATTAAATTGAGGCGAGATTTCTGGCTCAAATCCGCTCCCGAGAAGTGAGAGTTAAATTTCTAAACTTATTTAAACTGGGAAGAAGAATTGGTGCCACTAATAAAGTCCAGAAGCTATTACCCAAAACAGAAATTAAGTTATGACCTAGTGTCCCATTATTTTCGCCTAATACGACACCCAGTCCAAGAAAAACTAAAAGAGTGATTGCGGCTCCCGCTGAAATAAAGAGAATGAAAGCAACTGGGCCAGATGTGAAATCGCCGATGCTGTCACGATTTGTTGAGAATATATAGCCGACTAAAGTCAGAACAAATGCCCACTTTCCAAATGGTGATTCAACTGATGGAGATAGATCCAAAATTAATCCACCAATAAAACCCAGAATTATGGCTCCAAATTTCTCCTCAAGCGCCATTAATCCAAGAAGAACCGCTATATATAAAGAAAATCCAGTTACTGGAAATTTAATCTTGGAAATTGCCCCTTCTTGGATTACAAATATTAGAAAGAGAAAAAGTGCATTAGCAGCTGTGCGTCCTGGACTCACTTCTTACTTACCTTTGGAGTGGCCTTAGGAGTTGCACTCATCGAAGAAAGGGTGGAATTTGAAGGTGAAGGTTCTGGAGTGCCTGTTGCAGTTACCCAAATCGTTGCGGTTGGTGCTGGCTTAGGTACAAGTGCATCATGTGGGTCATTCTTACCCGCACTAATAATTACGGATACAACACCAAGACTTGAAAGTTGGGAGTAACTTCCAACATATGCAGTCTTAACCAAAGCAGTATTGGAAGTATCTACTTTCTTTACATATCCAACTGGGATACCAGGAACATATGGTCGATTATTATCGCTTCCTAATGAAACGAGAACATCATTCTCTTTAATGGAACCAGTTGCATCAAGTAATTGCAGGGTATATCGATTAGTTCCGTTTCCAGATAGAACTCCAACGTCTTGAGAACCAGCAATACGTACACCAATTTTAAAAGTTGGATCGCTCATTAAAAGAACAATCGCAGATGATGTAGTTGCGCTCTTAACAACTCCAACTAATCCGATATCACTAATTACAGTCATATCTTTATTTACACCATCACGGGTACCAGCATCTATGGTTATTGTCTGGCTAAATGTTGAGGCACTTCCTTGACCGATAACACGGGCTGCCACAACTTTAAATCCACCTCTACCCGCTAGATCTAATGTCCCTTTTAACTTATCTAACTGACCTTTAATATCTTTATTTATCACTAACTGAGATTTTAATTTTGCATTTGCTACCTTTAAATCCTCATTCTCGGCCTTAATTTTTCCGAAGTTCTTAATATCCCCAATGAAGTTCCCTACTGGTGAGAAGAAGTCAGAGAATCCACGTTGAATCGGAGCTAGAAAAGATTGAGTTGCCGATCGCGTTGTCTTGGTAAGACTTATTCCACGTAGATCTAAAGTAATTAAAAATAAAGATGTAACTAAGAGAATTATGAGAAGTAAGCGAGGACGATTACCGCCGCCAACTGCCATTTCAATTCTCCGTTATTTGATAATTATCTACGTGGTTCAGAGATTAGAACCTTTTCAAGTGCCTCGAACTCTTCAACGCACTTTCCAGATCCTTCTGCGACTGCTTGTAATGGTCGCTCACTAACGTGAATTGGCATACCAGTCTCTGCACGTAGTCGATCATCAAGTCCCTTAAGTAGCGCGCCGCCACCAGTTAGAACAATTCCACGTTGCATTAAATCGCTGGCAAGTTCAGGTGGGGTGCGGTCTAGCGTTGCTTTAACCGCATTAATGATCTGATTTAACGGCTCATCTAAAGCTTTTCGGATATCTTCTGCAGAAACCACGATATTTTTCGGTAATCCAGTAGCAAGATCGCGTCCGCGAATTTCAGCATCCACTTCATCAGGTGTGCGATATGCAGAACCAATTGCCATTTTAATTTCTTCGGCAGTCCGTTCGCCCAATAGAAGGGAGTATTCGCGCTTAACCCAATCAATAATTGCTTGATCCAATTCATCGCCACCAGTGCGAATTGATAGAGCGGTAACAATTCCGCCAAGTGAGATAACTGCTACTTCTGTGGTTCCACCACCAATATCTACAACCATATTTCCGGTTGGTTCATGGATTGGCAGACCAGCACCAATCGCAGCAGCCATTGGTTCTTCAATTATGTAAACCTTACGAGCTCCGGCTGCATAACCAGCATCCTTCACTGCACGTTGTTCAACTCCAGTGATTCCAGATGGAACGCATACAACAATACGAGGTTTTGCTAAGTAACGACGCTTATGTACTTTTTGAATGAAGTAACGGAGCATCCGTTCAGTTGTATCGAAATCTGCGATAACTCCATCGCGAAGTGGACGGATTGCAACAATGTTTCCTGGTGTACGACCAATCATCCGCTTTGCTTCAAGTCCAACTGCAAGTACCGCACCGGTATCTTGATTTACTGCAACTACAGAAGGTTCATTTAGAACAATACCGCGACCACGTACATAAACGAGAGTGTTGGCAGTTCCTAAATCAACCGCCATATCGCGACCGATAAATGACATACGATTTTGCTTATTGCTCATTACTTCCTTCTTAACTTAGCTCGGGGAAAAAGATTTTGATTTCACGGTTTGCTGATTCCACTGAATCTGAACCATGAACAATATTTTGAACAACTTTTGTACCTTGGTCTCGTGCTAAATCCCCACGGATAGTTCCAGGTTCGGCGGTCGTTGGATCTGTTGTTCCAGCAAGTTTGCGGAATCCCTCGATCACTCGGTTTCCTTCTGCGATCATCGCAACAATTGGTCCAGATAACATAAATTCAAGAAGCGGTTCATAGAACGGCTTGCCTTCATGCTCTGAATAATGATTCGCAAATAGATCACGAGTTGGATTAATCATTTTGAGTGCAGAAATTTGATAACCCTTTGCTTCAATGCGACGAATTACCTCGCCAGTTAAGCCTCGACGGACTCCGTCTGGCTTAACAAGAATAAGGGTGCGCTCTGAACTCACCTGCGCATTCTAATTGAGATGAGCCATTCCTCTTAATTGAGAATTTAGCTAGTTTGGCCAGTTTGACTAGTTCCACTAAGACTTTTCACCCTTTTTTCTGAGTAATTCTGCGCGGATAGCCTCACCTTTTCGCCCTACCAAAATGGCTGCCACCCAAAGACCTGCGAACAGTGCCCCCATGAAATACATAGGAGTTACAAAATATCCATATGAAATTAATGCAACTTGAAGAATTGATCCAAGAATCCAGCCAAATCTTTTCTTAAGTAATCCAGCAATCAGTATCGCAGCAATTGCAATCATCCAACCAATCCAAATACCGAAACTTCTCTTATCGTTAACCAACAGCATTCCAAATCCCATTACAAAAAATTCCATAGCAAGAACGGAAGATCCTAATATTCTCATTTCTCATTAATCCTTTTTACGATTCGCTTTGCTTCTCCCACGGTCACTACTGAACCGGTGATTAAGACAGCATTTGATCCATCACTTACTTGATTTAGTAGAGTCGCTTGTTCCATAGAGTAGGTAATTGCACTTTGTAAATCTGCTTCCATAAAGGTCCTATCAATCCCAAAAACTGATTGTGCGATTTTAAATAATTCCTCTTTAGGAAGTGCCCGTTCAGATGTATTTTCAGTTACAACGATACGACTTACGACTGGTTCTAATTCACGGAGGATTCCGACAACATCTTTATCGCCCAGAATCGCAACCACCCCAAATATCGATTGAAAATCAAACTCATTCGAGATGGTCTTTGCAAGTGCCTTTGCTCCATGAGGGTTATGTGCGGCATCAACAATTACCGTTGGATCTCGATGGAGAATTTCAAATCTTCCAGGCGAAGTAACAGAGGCAAATGCACCACTCACCAACTCATTTGAAAGTTTCTGACCGACAAAGGCTTCAACAGTTGCAAGTGCAACCGCAGCATTTGATGCCTGGTGAGCGCCATAAAGTGGAAGAAAAATATCTTTGTACTCGCCATGGATTCCTGCAAAAGTTATTAATTGACCACCTACTGCAATATCTCTTTTAGTTACTGCAAATTCGATTCCCTCACGATAAGGAATTGCAGATTTCTCGGCAACTCGCTCCAATAATATTTTTGCAACCGAAGGCTCTTGAGCAGCCAGAACTACATGGGATTCCGGTTTGATGATTCCAGCTTTTGTTTTTGCAATCTCCTCAACAGTATTTCCCAAATAAGCAGCATGATCCATTCCAATTGGAGTAATAACTGAAACTGATGGGGAGAGTACATTTGTGGAATCCCACTCCCCACCCATTCCAACTTCAATAATTCCAATATCAACTGGAAATTCGGCAAAGGCAACAAAAGCCATAGCAGTCAGAACTTCGAAGTAGCTCAGAGGATTTGGTTGCCTGGAATCAATTAAATCTAAATAGAGTGCAATATCGTTGTAAGTTGCTACAAAACCCTCAGGTGAAATTGGTTCACCTTTTATAGAAATTCGCTCAAGTATTGAGTCTAGGTGTGGGCTGGTAAACCTACCTGTCCGATAATCCAATTTTGTCATCAATGCATCGATCATCCGTGAAGTAGATGTCTTTCCATTTGTCCCACCAATATGAATAGTTGGATAGGAGAACTGGGGTGAACCAAGGGCATCAGTTAAAGCAGCAATTCGATCGAGCGTCGGATCTATTTTGGCCTCAGGCCATCGTTTTAATAAAGCCGCTTCAACAGCTGAAAGTAATTCGAGATCTTCTGATGTTGACATCACTTAGGAAGTGCGGCGAGTTGCGCAGTAATACGTTCGATATCAGAAGTTGTCTGGACTAAGCGCTCTCTAATTTCCTGCACAACTTCAATCGGGGCTTTTGCCATGAATCCTTCATTATCCAATTTAACTTTAGCCGTCTGTAAATCTTTCTCAGCCTGCGCTAAATCCTTTGTAAGACGTGCACGTTCAGCAACTAAATCAACGGATCCCGTTAAATCGAATTCCACCTTAGTATTTCCAATTTCAATCTGCGCACTTGCATTTCCGGTCATCTCATCAAGTCGGCAGACTGTACGGATTGAGTTTTCGTAAGGCGCCAGTTCGCCTAAATTATTAAATTTAGCAAATACTCTTGCAGTAGCTTTAATTCCTTGATCATTACGGAATCTACGAATTTCAGTAATTAATTCCTGCAATCCAGAAACAATATTCTTTGAATTTTCAGCACGATTTGATTGATCTGATTTCGGCCAAGATGCATTTACTAATGTTTCTCCGCCAGTGAATGTGCACCAGAGCTCTTCCGTTAAGAATGGCATTACTGGGTGCATTAGGCGAAGTAATTGATCTAGAACATGGCCTAGAACTCGTTTTGAATCTTTTGATCCAGCCTGAAAATTTGCTTTTGATAATTCCAAGTACCAATCGCAGAGGTCATCCCATGCAAAGTGATAAATCAACTCACATGCTTTAGCAAATTCAAAATTCTCAAGAAGTTCATCGACTTCAAATATTGTTTCATCTAGTCGAGTCAGAATCCACTTATTTATTCCATCTAAAGTTTCAAATGCCGGAAGATCGCCTTCAATAGTTGCACCATTCATCATCGCAAAGCGAGTGGCATTCCATAATTTCGTAGCGAAATTACGAGAACCGCCAATCCATTCCTCAGCGATTGCCTGATCAGTGCCGGGATTTGCACCACGTGCGAGTGTGAAACGCAGAGCATCAGATCCGTACTTATCCATAAATTCAATTGGATCAACAGTATTTCCGCGCGACTTAGACATCTTCTTGCCATATCGATCTCGTACTAATCCATGTAATGCAATTGTGTAAAATGGAACTTTTCCAGGTACGGCAAATAATCCCAATATCACCATACGTGCGACCCAGAAAAAGAGAATGTCATATCCAGTAAC
>CAWULH010000013.1:0-15968 GCA_963923215.1 uncultured bacterium | reverse complement strand
ACATGATCATGGTTGACTGCCCAAATATAAACAAGCCAATTAATTGAAATCATGGTCGTTGATAAAAGAAGACGGATTACAAGATTCTTATTCTTTAATAACTTGATTGTGGAGGTAAATTGTTTTCTAAAAATTAGAATCAAAAGACATAAAACTAGCGACCAGACTGCTCTGTGGGAGACAATCTCAAATGCCCCGGCATCTTTTAGATACCCCCAGTAAAGTGGGAATAGTCCCCACAATGTGTGGGCAGCTATTCCAAAGAATATTCCTTGCTTGTTATAACGCATTTATTATCTGTAATTGGTGAACTGGACTGCAAAATCCCAGTCGCCATTCTTCACTTGTGCCATTACAGATTGCAGATCATCTTTAGATTTACTAGATACGCGAAGTGATTCACCTTGGATCTGCGTCTTTACAGATTTCGGTCCTTCATCTCGAATTAATTTAGCAATCTTCTTAGCATTCTCTGTTGAAATACCTTCTTTAAAAATGCAATGAATGCGATATATCTTCCCACTTAATTCTGGGTCCTTTGCTTCCAAGTGCTTTAAAGAAACCTGACGCTTTACCAACTTATCTTTGAGAACATCAAGAGCAGCTATTGCTCTCTCCTCGGTATCGGATTCGATTGTTATCTTTAACTCTGACTTTTCATATTTGGTGCCAGTATTCTTAAAGTCAAAACGGGTACCAACTTCTCTATCTGCCTGATTAAATGCATTATCTAATTCCATCTGATTAATTTCAGAGACAATATCAAAACTAAAGTCAGCCACTACCTGCTCCTTTGTATTATCCGAATTCTAGAGGTTTAAATCGATTCTGATTTAACTTATACTTTGCAGGGGAATTGGAGAGTAATGAAAATCATCAAAAGTAAGCGGAGATTGCCAAGCCTTCCTTATTTCCTCTCTTTAATTGAATGGAAAGCCCCATCATTTTCAATATATGGGCCAAGGGTTCGTCGCGCCGTTTGTGTAAATGACCTTGCTAAGATTGCTAAGAAACGTACTCCAAAAGTTGTTTTCGATTATGTGGATGGATCCGCTACTTATGAACTTGCATATAAGAAAAGTAGAGAGGCATTTGATCGGGTAGAGATCGATACTAGGGTTCTACAGAATGTTTCAAATTTAGATACTTCGGAGAGAATTCTTGGAAAGAAAGTAGATTTACCAATTCTTTTTGCTCCAACTGGTTACACCAGACTTATGTACCACGTTGGCGAGCCAGCAGTAGCACAAGTTTCTACAGAAAAGAATTTGATTTACAGTCTTTCAAATATGGGAACTTTCTCTCCTGAAGAGTTGGTAGCGGAAGTTCCTGAAGGGCGAAAGTGGTTCCAGCTTTATGTAATGCAGAACCGAGAAGCAAGTATGAAAATTATCAACCAGGCAAAATCTGCTGGATTTGAAGCTTTAATAGTGACAGTAGATACTCCAGTGGCAGGTCTTCGCTATCGCGATATGAAAAATGGCTTAACCATCCCGCCAAAAATTCGACTTAAAACTATCTTTGCAATTGCTCGTAAACCAATCTGGTGGCTTAATCTTTTCTCAACTGGAAAATTGGAATTTGCCTCTTACCGAAACTGGAATAGACCTTTACAGGAATTAGCAGGATTAATTTTTGATCCTGCTATTGCATTAGATGATATTAAGTGGCTACGTTCTGTGTGGAAGGGTCCAATAATTATTAAAGGAATTCAATCTGTAGCGGATGCTAAGGACGTTTCGAAATTAGGAATTCAAGGAATAATTGTTTCAAATCATGGTGGTCGTCAATTAGATCGTGGCCCAATTCCTTTAGAAATTTTGCCAGAAATAGTTAAAGCAGTCGGAAATAAAGTTGAAGTTTATTTAGATGGCGGAGTTATGTCAGGTATTGATGCAGCTGCTGCTATTGCACTTGGAGCAAAAGCAGTATTTATTGGCCGCGCTTATCTTTATGGTGCCATGGCTTATGGACAACGTGGTGTGGAAAAAGTTATTGAGATTATGCGAAGTGAATTCATTAACACAATGGCATTGACTGGAGCACGAACTGTCTCCGATCTTAGAAAAAAGGGTGCAGTAATACGTAAATAAGTGGTTTTACCCAGACTTTTACTTCATATATGATTATCCACGCACCAAAAGTGCATTGGTAGATTGCCCGAGCGGCCAATGGGAGCGGACTGTAAATCCGCCGGCGTACGCCTTCAGTAGTTCAAATCTACTATCTACCACCAACTAAAAAAGGCCCCGCAGGTGCGGGGCCTTTTGTAGTTCTAACTTAAATCACCAGAGCGGCGACGACGCACTCCGTCACTAAATACCGCAAGAATAATAACTGCGCCAACAACTACATACTGCCATTCTTGTTGAATTTGCATAATCAAAAGTCCGTTGGTTAACGTTGACATGATTAATGCACCAATAATCGTTCCAGATATAGTCCCTTTGCCGCCGAGAAGAGATGTGCCTCCGATGATTACAGCGGCAATTCCTTCAAGCTCATATCCCAAACCAAGATCAGGTTGAGCTGAGCCTAAACGAGCCGTCAAAATAACTGCTGCTAAACCAACGAATGCTCCACAAATTGAATAAATTAAAATTAACCAGCGGTCCACATTCACTCCAGAAAGTTTTGTAGCTTCCGTATTTGAGCCAATCGCGAAGGTATATCGGCCAATTATTGTCTTGTTCAATATAATTGCGGCGATAATTGCAGCTATTATAAAAATGACAATTGATATTCGGAATCCTGGGAATATTTGACTTAATGCAATATTTTGCCATGCATCAGTTTTAGCTCCACTAAAATTGATTGGGACTACATGAGAGTAGATAAGGGCAAATCCTTGAGCGGCCTTCATAGTTGCTAAGGTTGCAATAAAAGGCGGAAGTTTCAATCGAGTTATTAAAACGCCATTTATAGCGCCAATCACCATTCCAGTAATAATGCCCCCAATAAAACCAAGCCAGAACGGGCCTTTATATGTAACGACAATTTTTCCGATAACTATTGCGCAGAGGGTCATCGAAGTTCCAATAGAAAGATCAATTCCGCCAGCAATAATTACGAATGTAACTCCAAGAGCTAACAATCCAAAAACCGTAGTAGCAACTAAAATATTAGAAATATTTTGCCAGGTACGAAACACTGGTTTCATAATTGAAAAGAATGCAACAATTACTACTAAGCCAGATGCAGCAAGCACTTGACCAATGTCTTTTGAAAATGCTTCTGGCATTTTACTAGTTAAGCCCTTTGCCTCTTTGGTTTTTGCCATTTTCTCTTATCCTATTCTTTTCTTTAGTTACGGAATTTTGTTGCTAATTGCATAATTGAATTTTGATCAGAATCCTTATTTTCAACAATCCCAGTTAATCTACCTTCACACATCACTGCAATCCGATCTGACATCCTAAGTATTTCTGGTAGTTCTGATGAAATCATAATAATAGATTTACCTTCAGAAGCTAATTTAGTTAGAAGTTTATAAATTTCATCTTTGGCACCTACATCTATTCCTCTAGTTGGTTCATCGAAAATTAGTACATCACAATCGCGAGTTAACCATTTTGATATAACCACTTTTTGTTGGTTCCCACCTGAAAGATTTTTCAGTAATTGTCTTTCATTAGGAGTTTTGATTCCTAAAGCCTTAATTCCTTCTTTTGCCTTCACTAGCGCTGGCGCATTTTTAAAGAATCCAAATTTGCTAGTGAAGGATTTCAGTGAAGATAGCGCAATATTAAATGTCACATCCTGAATTAAGAGAAGACCATATTTTTTGCGATCTTCAGATAGGTAGCCAATTCCTGCCGCTACTGCATCAGCTGGACTTGTAATTTTAATTTCCTTATCTTTGAGGAAGACCCTTCCAGAAGTTTTTGGATCAGCACCTATAAGAGCTCGCGCTAATTCAGTGCGCCCCGCTCCCATAAGTCCAGCAAATCCAAGAATCTCTCCCTCTTTAAGATCGAATGAAATATCTTTTAGTAAATTCAGTGTAGAAATATTTTCTACGCGTAAAACGGTCTTGTTATTATGAGGACGAGGAGCAGGTCGCTGATTATGATCTACGTTTCGTCCAACCATTAAAGAGATGATTTCATCAATATTTGTTTCTGTGCTTTCAAGAGTTTTAATAAATTCACCATCTCTTATAACGGTAATTCGATCTGCAATTTCAGAAAGTTCTTCTAAGCGGTGGGAGATATAAATAATTCCAAGTCCACGTTTTCTTAAATCTTTAATAATCTTAAATAGCGCTTCAGTTTCAGTTGGCGTTAATGAAGATGTCGGCTCATCCATAATGATTACCGAACCGCGATATGAAACTGCTTTTGCAATTTCAACCATTTGCTGGCGTGCAATAGAAAGCTCACCAACCAAAGTTGTGGGATCAATTTTGAGGTTTAATTCACTCAACAATTCCTGAGCCATTCTATTTAGTTCTTTTTCATTTAAAAATATGCCACCTGCTCTACGTGGTTCACGGCCGATAAATATATTTTGAGCAACAGTAAGATGGGGAGCTAAGTGAATTTCCTGGTGAATAATTGAGATACCCAAACGTTGAGCTTCATGGGGATTCTTTACGTCAACATGTTGGCCTTGATAAGTTATCGAACCAGAATCTTTTTGATAGATACCTGACAGTATCTTCATAAGAGTGGACTTACCGGCACCATTTTCGCCTACCACTGCAAGAACTTCGCCAGCCTTCAAATTTAAGTGCATATTTGAAAGAGCCTTTACACCTGGAAATTCTTTATTTACACCCTCAATTAAGAGAAGTTCTTGGCCCACGATTTCTCCTCACGGAATCAAAAATTCTTGGCTCATCATATTAGGCAAAGGCTGTCACTTCTATACCTATTTAATTATTTTAATTGCTTTAATTAGCAGTTTAAAGACTAAAGGGCTGGGTTTTATCCCAGCCCTTTAGAGGATTACAAGCTACTAATTATTGATACAGATCAGCGACGATCTTTGGATCTGTAATGTTTGACTTATCGTAGTAGTAGAAACCTGTGTCTATAACAGTCGCAGGAACCTTCTTATTACGGATGAAGTTAACTAGAGCTTCAACGGTCTTTGCACCAATGCCGATTGGATTTTGAGTAATCGCACCAACCTGCATTCCTGAGTTAATTGCATCGATTTGGCCTTGACCAGAATCGAATCCAATTAATTTCACTTTTCCAGATGTTAGGCCAGCTGCCTTGAATGCTGCGTCAGCACCAACTGCGCCACCTTCATTTGTTGTGTACATACCAGCAAGGTCTGGATTAGCAGTCAATGCAGTTGTAGCAACAGTTGTTGCAGCGTTGGAATCATTTGCATACTGCACAGGAAGTACAGTGATTCCAGGGAATTTAGCAGCCATTTCGTTTACGAAACCATCACGGCGATCAATACCAGTTTGGTTTGTCTGGCTGTGGCCAAGTACGAATACCTTGCCCTTACCACCTAGAAGTGCACCCATCTTGTCAGCTGCAAGTGCTCCAGCTGCCTTTGAGTTTGTATAAGCAATTCCAAGTTCGCACTTTGACTTAACACCAAGTGGTGTTGGACATGATGGAGCAGTGTCAAAACCGTAAACTGGAATTCCTGCAGCCTTTGCAGCAGCAAGGTGTGCTACTGATTCAGTAGTTCCAAGTGCAGCGTAGCCAATTCCGTCTGGGCGGGAAGCAATTGCATCATCCAACATTTGTAGCTGGTGATCAATTAGAGACTCATTAGCTGGTCCAATGAATTGCACAGTTGCATTCATCTTCTTACCTTGATCCTGAGCGCCCTTCTTCACTGCTTGCCAGAATTGGTGGTCAAAGCCCTTTGAGATGAAAATTAAACGTAGAGGCTTTGTTTTTGCAGCATTAGCACTTTGTGTAGTGCCAGCAACAAGTGCAACTGCTGTTGCAGCAACTGCAAGTGTAATTAGCTTTTTCTTCATTTGTTCCTTTCGAAAGTGCAGCGACTTCAAATGGCGCTGCGCAGGGTGAAATCTAGTAAAAGCGGTGGAATTTCTGCAATTTCGAGAAGGCTAATATGACCCTTTTAAGTTCATTTTTGCTAAATGTTATTTAATTGTTATCAAGGCCTAGTTTGTACGCCCGATTTGTACAGCCACCCCAGAATGATTCACTTTCAGCGGGTGAAAATCCTGAAGTAAGGAAATTGGCCAGTCCAAAGACTTCTTCATATCGTGCCGCAAGTTCGCATACCGGCCAATCAGATCCATACATTAAACGTTCTGCACCAAAATTATTTAAAATTATTTCAAAATAAGGAGAGAAATCAGATTTACTCCAATTTTTCCAATCCGCTTCTGTGACCATCCCTGAAACTTTACAAACTACATTTTCAAAATTGGCAATTTCATTAATGAGAGATTGCCAAGGTTCAAATTCTTTTTTTGAAATATATGGTTTTGAAATATGGTCTAAAACGAATTGAATATCGGGACAATTTTTAACTAATTCAATGGCACCTTTTAATTCAGGTGTTTTGGTTAGAATATCGAAAGCTAGCCCTCTACGTCCAAGCTCTGTAACATTTTTAATCACTTGAGGCCTTGCAAGATAGTCAGGATCTGGATTATCTTGGACAATATCTCTAATTCCTATTAGATAATTAGCACCTTTATGGGATTGAAATTTATCTAATTCCTTAATTGCTTCGCTAGAAGATACATCTAACCAACCAACTACTCCAGCAACCATGTCATCGTTGATTGCAAGATCTAAAAGCTCCGGAGTTTCATCGTAACTAGTTACGGTCTGAACTACCACGGTCTTATCGATTCCTAATCCAGCAGTTGCTATACGTAAATCTTCCATTGAGAAATTTCTATGAATTGGTCGAAGCGCCTCACCAACAATCCAATCTTGGTCGCGAACTGATAAGTCCCAAATGTGATGGTGAGAATCTATTTTCATAATTAACCTTGAGCTACGACGTTTTTTAGAGGTTTACCTGAAGCCATAAGTTCAAGTTGGGATTCAATTAATTTACGGCAACGGGGTTCAAAGGCAGTTGAGTTACCTCCTACATGCGGAACGATTAAACAATTCTTTGCTTTCCATAATGGATGACCTGCAGGTAGTGGTTCAGGATCTGTTACATCCAATGCGGCATAAATTCGTCCAGTATTTAATTCTGCAACCAACGCATCGGTTTCAACAATTGGGCCTCTAGCAACATTAACGAGAAGGGCGCCATCTTTCATCTTTGCTAATCGATCTTTATTAAATAGATGTCTGCTTTCTGCGTTTAAAGGAAGAATTAAAATAACGATATCTAAAGTTGGCAAATATGTATCAAGTTCCTCGATCTTCTTAGCTCCATCTTTACCTGATCTTGAAAAGCCAACCACCTCGACTTCAAAACCTGCGAGATTTTTCGCAACTTGTTTTCCAATTGAGCCAAAGCCAACTACTCCGATTTTTGAGTCAGAGAGAGAGGTACGTCTTTGATGATTCCATTTTTCATTTAATTGATCTCTGACAAAATCGGGAATTCCACGGCGTGAAGCGAGTGCCAGCGTTACTGCCAATTCTGCTGTTGAAGCATCATGAACCCCGGCTGCATTACAAAGTGTTAGACCAGGGCGTACGTAAGCGAGCGCATCGTCATAACCAGCATTTGGCATCTGTAAAACTTTTAAATTCTCCATCTTTCCAGCAAATGCAAGGGCAGTAGCACCTCCCATATATGAAGGAACGAAGAAATTTATTTTCGATAAATCAGAGCTCTCAAGTGGAAAGTTATTCTGAGAAAGAAGCTTTACTCCCGCTGGCACTTTTAAATCGGACCACTGCGTCCAGGCAATAATTTCGCTCATGCAGTAATTATCTCTACCTGGTTACGGAGCACGCCAATTCCGGCAACTTCAATCTCAACAAAATCATTCTCTTCTAATTTAATTTCCATTGGCGGCACGATTCCAGTGCCGGTAGAAAGTACGGCACCTGATGGAAATTCTTGACACCTAAATAAATAAGTAACTAAGTCCTCAAGGGTT
This sequence comes from uncultured bacterium, assembly GCA_963923215.1. GTDB lineage: Bacteria > Actinomycetota > Actinomycetes > Nanopelagicales > Nanopelagicaceae > AAA044-D11. The sequence goes on along the minus strand of CAWULH010000013.1, from coordinate 7,945 downwards.
CTATTTAATTCACCAAGTGAGGTCTCGGCTTGCCAGGCAATTTTTGATCCACGCTCAATTCTTGCCTTTATATTCATAGCCTTTTTATCTGGTGCCAACCAACTCGGTGTTATCGCAGGACCAATAGAGGTTGATCCTGTGTAAATCTTTGCCTGTGATAGGTAGAGCGGGTTCTCGCCTTCAATGCTCCGGGCTGTCATATCGTTACAGATGGCGTAACCAATAATCTCTTTATACTTATTTATATAGATAGCCACTTCTGGTTCTGGAACTGAAGCGGCAGAGTCGAAACGGATACCAATCTTCTCTCCATTTCCTCGAGTACGTCTGGCATTTGCCTTCATAAATAATTCTGGACGTTCGGACTCATAAACTCTCTGATAAACATCAGGTACGCCACTCTCTTCTTTGCGGGCATCACGGGAGCGGAGATAAGTGACTCCTGCGCCCCAAAGTTCTAACTCAGGTGCAATCGGCGCTCGCACTTGTCCTGAAATTTCTTTTAGACCAGAATTTTCGACTGCTTTCCTTAAATCTGCAACTTTCATTTCAAGAGCTTGGGTAAGAGTTGGAATAGATGGAACTTCTAAATGCTTCCCATCTTTAGTAACTGCAAATTTGTAATTTTCTAAAATAGAAAACTTCATCAGATTTCCAACCTCTCAATTAAATTGGCCTCTTCTAATTCTTGCCAGATGCCCTCGGGTAACTCTAAATCGAAATCGGTGATATTTGAAAGTAGTTCTTGACTATTACGTGAACCAGTTAAGACTGAAGTCACAGCTGGATGACGAAGTGGGAATTGGAGCGCGGCTGCTGTTAAAGAAATACCTCGGTTTTTTAGAAAATCACCAATCTTCTTTGCCTTTTCGATAATTTCATCAGAGGCTGGAAGATATTCAAACGTCGAGCCTTTGACTGGATTGGCAAGTACACCTGAATTAAAAACTCCTGCAATACTAATATCCACCTTTCGCTCAATTGCATAAGGAAGCAATTCTCGTTGCGCGCTCTGATCAAGAAGTGTGTACCGCCCGGCTATTAGTGCAATATCCAGATCAACTTCACTCATAATTCGCATTGCAACATCTGGAAAATTTAAACCTACGCCAATGGCTTTAATTACTCCTTGAGATTTCAAAGTATGTAGAACCGGATATGCATTTTCAATTGCTTCTTCTACATGGTTTTCACAGTCATGCATAAGCGCAATATCAATATGGTTAACGCCAAGTCGATTTAAAGAATCCTCAAAAGATCTTAAAATTCCATCTCTCGAATAATCGAATGTCGGTTCAATATGAGGGTCTGCATCAGGAAACCAAGGCATGGGATTGGCTTTATCTACATGCTTTAAAACTCTGCCAACTTTTGTTTCTAAGACATATGGATCAGTAACAGTTTTTAAAATTCGCCCCAACCGTTCTTCAGCCATTCCATGTCCGTACAAAGGTGCCGTATCGAAATAGTTAATACCTTCTCGCAAGGCAGTTTTGATAAGTGCGTCACTCTCTTCATCTTTTACTGGAGTAAATAAACCAGCCAATGGGGCAGTACCAAGACTCAATTTGGAAAGTTGTAGCGATGTGCGCTTCATCTTTATTTTTTGATTATGTCGCGCCACTCTAAAATCGTATAGGATTTTTCTCGTCCGGTATATCAATAAATAAAGGATTGTGAATGCCAAAAATCACTGGCTTTCGAACAGTAGATGTTCGCTTCCCAACTTCAAGAGCATTGGATGGATCCGATGCGATGAATAAAGATCCGGATTACTCCGCCGCATATTTAATTCTAGAAACTGATAGTCCAGAACTTTCAGGGCACGGTTTAGTTTTCACAATTGGAAGAGGAAATGACTTGCAATGCGCAGCAATTAATCTGCTCGCACCGTACGCAGTTGGCCGCGAAGTCTCAGATTTAGCAAAGAACATGGGCGAATTTGCCAAATCATTAGTGCGAGATTCTCAGATGCGCTGGCTTGGCCCCGAAAAAGGAATTACTCATATGGCAGCGGGAGCTGTCATAAATGCTGCATGGGATTTAATTTCAAAGAATGCTGGTAAACCACTTTGGAAGTATTTATCTGATCTTTCACCTGAGGAGATCGTTGATCTAGTTGATTTTAGATATATAACAGATTACATATCACCTGAAGAAGCATTAGCGATTCTTAATAAAGCTAAAGTAAATCGTGCTGAGAATGAGAAAGAACTTTTAGCAAATGGATTACCTGCTTACACAACATCAGCGGGCTGGTTGGGCTATTCCGATGAGAAGATGGTCCGTCTTGCAAAAGAAGCAGTAGCAGATGGTTTTAAATTAATTAAATTAAAGTGTGGAACAAATTTGGAAGATGATAAGCGTAGATTGAAACTTGCCCGTGAGGCGATTGGTCCAGATGTAAAACTGGCCATTGATGCAAATCAGGTCTGGGATGTAAATGATGCAATTAGGTGGATTAATGATCTTGGTGATGTAAATCTACATTGGGTTGAAGAACCTACAAGTCCAGATGATGTTCTTGGACATGCAACTATCGCTAAGGCAATTGCACCTGTTCGAGTGGCAACAGGTGAACATGTAATGAATCGAATCATTTTTAAACAACTTGTTCAGGCAAAATCATTTTCGTTTATGCAGGTAGATGCATCCCGAGTTGCTGGAATGAATGAAAATATTGCCATGCTACTCATGGCAGCCAAAGCTGGAATTCCCGTATGTCCACATGCTGGAGGTGTTGGCTTATGCGAAATGGTGCAACACGTTGCAATGTTTGATTTTGTCGCTGTTGGTGGAAAACATCCAGACCGAGTTGTCGAATTCGTAGATCATTTACATGAACATTTTGTCGTGCCAACAGATATTAGAAATGCACATTACATGCCACCACTGAAATCGGGTGCTGGCGCAGAAATGTTCGAGAAGAGTATTTCTGACTTTACATTTCCAACTGGAAAGGAATGGGTAAACGGATGAGCGAATTTGCTGGCTTAACCGCTGCGGTAACTGGAGCAGGCTCAGGAATAGGTCTTGAAACTGCAAAATTATTAAAAGAGCGTGGCGCAAAAGTTTATGGTTTAGATATTAATGAAGGCGGCATGTTAGGTACTGCAGAATTTATTAAATGCGATGTGGGTGATGATGCTTCAGTCGCGGAGGCATTTAAGGCAATTTCATCATTAGATATTCTGATTAATAATGCCGCGATATCATCTGTAGGCAATGTGGAAGCAAATACTTCGGAAGATTGGGCAAAGAGTTTTAATGTAAATGTAATTGGTATCGCACGGACAAGTCGTAACGCATTGCCATTACTCCGAAAGAGTAAGAGTGCTGCAATTGTTAATACATGTTCGGTTGCTGCCACATCTGGAATTCCGCTACGTGCAATTTATTCTGCTACCAAAGGTGCTGTTCTCTCTTTAACAATGGCAATGGCAACAGATCATTTGAAAGATGGAGTAAGAGTAAACTGTGTAAATCCAGGAACTGCAGATACACCTTGGGTACAACGATTACTTGCACAAGCTGCAGATCCAGTAAAAGAACGAGCCGCACTCGAAGCTCGTCAACCAATGGGACGTCTAGTTTCACCTAAAGAAGTTGCCTCTGCTATCTGTTATCTGGCTTCGCCGTTACAAGGTTCAACTACTGGAATCTCACTTCCGGTCGATGGCGGATTGCAGTACCTGCGTATTCCAAAGTAAATGACTGTTCTTACCGGAAGACATGTTCGATTAGAACCACTTTCGGTAGCCCACTCCAAGGATCTCTGGGAAGCAACGGGTGGCGACAGTGAATTATGGAAATGGGTATTAGTTAAATTCGCAATCCCAAATAGTGAAAATGATATGGAGCAACTAATTAAATCTATGGTTGCCGAAAAAGTAGATAATGAAAGGGAGCCTTGGGCTGTTATTGATTTAAAAACCAATAAATGTATTGGAAGCACTTCATATTTAGATATAAAAATTGAGAGAAAGACTTTAGAGATTGGTTCAACTTTTTATGGTGCAATCGCGCGAAGGACTGCAATAAATACAGAAACAAAGCTCTTATTATTAAGTGAAGCATTTGATAATAGAGGATATGAAAGAGTTCAATTAAAAGCAGATAATTTAAATGAAGTGTCTCTTCGAGCAATTGAAAGAATAGGTGCAAAAAAAGAAGGAGTACTACGGAATCACTTTCTTCGACGTGATGGTTCTCGCAGAGATACTGTGATGTATTCAATAATTCGAAGTGAGTGGCCAGAAATTGCAAGTGATTTGCAATCAAAATTAAATAGATAATTAGGGAATAAAAGTTAAACCTAATATTGTTACTTCATTATGAAGAAACCCGCAGATACTGCCGTCGACCTACATCCAATCCTTGCTCATCGCTGGAGTCCAAGATCTTTTGAGAAGGGCTATAAGGTTTCTGAAGAAGATATAACTGGAATTCTTGAGGCAGCTAGGTGGTCGCCATCCGCAAATAATTCACAACCTTGGAGATTTCTTGTAGCTCATAATGGTTCGGAAGAATTTAAATATATTGCAGATCATTTAACAGGTTTCAACCGAAGTTGGGCACCAAATGCCTCACTATTTATTCTGGTTTCAACCCAAACTACTAATCCAGATGGAACCGCAAGGCCATTTGCACTTTACGATGCGGGAATTGCGTCCGCAAATGCGACGACCGAGGCTCATTACCGAGGTTTAGCGGTTCACCAAATTGCAGGTTTTGATCATGATGCCGTGGCAAATGAATTTAAATTTGAATTAGGACTTCGGCCATTAACAGTCTTAGTAATTGGCAAACAAGGTTCAGTTGAGGAACTTGAAGAAGAAGTATTAAAAGAACGCGAGAGCGCTAAGCGCTCCCGCGTTCCATTAACGGATCTTTTACTTAGCTTCTAACGTCGCCAAAGATTTTTCGCGAGATATCTTTAACCAATTTACAAATCCCCAAAGAACAAATGGGAGATAAATCGCATAAAGGGTTCCTGTTGGGTAGTAACCATTTGAATAAGCGAATGGAACTCCAACAATATCTACAGCAATCCATACTAGCCAGAACTCAACATAGCCACGGCTCATACCAAAAGTTGCCAGAGCAGTTCCGGTAAAGATCCAGGTATCTACGAATAACCAAGTACCTGATTCACCAAGTCCTTTAAAGATGGCCTGCGATCCTAGGAAGAAAACAATTATTGCTGGAATCAACCAGAGCTTTTCCTTAGTAGTTGTCCAACGTGGCTCAACTGCTGGCTTATTTAATCCCTTTCGCTTATTTCGAGACCAGATAATCCAGCCATAAGCGCTAACAATAATTAATAATAAATTTCGACTTGCTTGGCCATAAAAATTCGCATGCTGTTTCTCATCTCCAAATGAGAAGACCGCACCAAGAAATACTGTAAATAAGAGTCCGTCGCCTAAAATTCCAATAGGCCATGCAAGGACTTTTCTCTGCATTCCCAGAACGGCACTACTTAATCCGAGAATTCCACCAACGACTTCCCGAACTAGAATTGATTTACTTCCGAAATGTATTTGTGATTCAAAGAACCACTTAAGTACTGACATTTATTGTTCCCCCTAGTTAGTTAAATGACTACACCGGGGCAAACACACTAAATTCGCGCACTTCAAACAATGCATATGGCGAATTGCTAGCGCGTTCCTCTCATCCGGACTTTAACCGTCGGTTCTGGAATTTCACCAAATCCACCGATATCTGGCTGATAGCGGGTCGCGGACTTTAACCGCCGGTTCGGAATTACACCGACCCCGGAACAACGTTTGGCAAAGATTACATTATTCTTTACGCATGACAAATTTGTATGCAAATTCTGTTCAACTTACTCCGGTATTAGATAGCGTCAGACTCTTTATTCACGTCATTGGAGCAACCGTTTGGGTCGGGGGGCAACTAGTACTTGCAGCACTCGTTCCTGCATTAAAAAAAGTTAATCCAGATCTTCCAAAAATAGTTGCAAATAAATTTGGAAAAATTGGCTGGAGTGCCTATGTGCTCTTATTAGTTTCAGGGATTTGGAATATGGTTGAACTTCCTAAAAATCCGCCATCGAATTACAGCATGGTGCTGGGATTTAAGATGGCAGTTGTATTGCTTTCCGGATTCGCCGCATTTCTCCATGCAAAGGCTAAGGACCCTAAGAAACTTGCAATGTGGGGATCAATAAGTGGTCTTACCGCGCTCGCTTCTCTTTATCTTGGAGTTTTACTCGCAGGATAATTATTTAATTTAGAACCAATTCCACGTTCCGAGAAGAGAGTGACTACTTCTTTTGTCACCTCATCCATTACGGTTCTCGATTTCTCATCGACGGAAGCATAAGCGCATGTATCAACTAAATTGCAGGCCCAAGTTGTTAATCCAGCATTGAATGTTGCCTGTCCATTTTGATTTGCAAACCAGATAACTTCAGCCAGAGGTTTTTTACTTGCCTTTGGTGGAGTCGTTGAAGGGTCTGCATAACTCATATTCCCAGCAAATATCGCTTTGACATTTGATGGCGAAGCTAATGAATTCTGATTTCGAGCTTCAATTTCGCTATCTGGTGATATTCCATTAATTGCCGAATTCTTGGGAATATTTAACCAAGCGGGAATCTCGACCGCTTTGTAATTCCCATATACATGAACTCCAGTTGGCTTAGCACCGGTAAATAATGTTTGCGGAATATTTAAACGAGAGTTTCCGAATTCAATGGTAACTTCATTCAGATTGGTAATAGGATCTTCATTTGCATATCGATACATAATTATGCGGCGCTCTGGACCAATTGGTGACTCGGTAAGCCTGGTCTGCCACAGGGCGGTATTTCCGCCAAATATTGCTAAATTCACACCAGTATTTCTTGCGGCAATGATTGAATCGAAAATTCTTCGGGTCATATATTCAGCATGGCCACTTAAAATTAATTCATTATATGAATTTAAAATCGAAGGATATTTATTTATATCTAAATCAGACACTTGGTCATAATTAATTCCATTTTTCTCTAAGAACTGAACCATTGAAACTGCGTCTCTGTGGATACTAAATCCACCACTCCCCACTATTGGACGATCCATAGTCACAACTCGGGATCTATCGTTCCGTCTTTCTAAGGTAGTGCTCCCATTTCCAAAATATGCAGATCTTCCACCAAATTGGTTGTATAAATTCCAAGTTAGGAAGGAGTGTAAAAGTAGAACTTTTGAGGTTGCCATCGGTGATCTGACAACAAGTGGAGCCAAATTATCAATTTTTCCAGTGGAATCTTGGGAGATTATTAAATAAAAACCCGGAGTCCAGTCGTTACCAATTTGAAAAGTAGTTGTGACTGGCCACTTAGTATCAACCATTCGCAAATTATTTTTTGGTTGGATAACTTTCTGGTTTTTTAATTTAATTGGTTGTGAGCTCCAAAGCTCACGGGCGCCAGCGCCGTTGTACCAGCCAACACGAAGGGCTCTGAAAGTTCGCAATTGCGAAGTATTCTTATCGTGCAAGTAAAGTGAAGCATGAATTTCTACAGAATCTCCACAAGAAACTGAATCCTTATTTATCCAAAGAGCACTTCCACTTGCCGCACGGAAATCTACATCTGCCCATTGATTCCTATCCAGAGGAACTCCTGGCTTTGCATTCTCATCAGCAATCCAGTTACTTCCATTTGTTTGGCAAGTTGAATTCTTGAATCCTGGCTCATCACTTGGAAAATTAATGTTCTTTGAGTCAGCAAAAGTCATTAATGGCTGTTTAGTTAAGTCATTGTGTTTTGTTATTTCTGGGAAAGATTGTTTTTCGCCAAATACGTTATAAACAATTGCGCCAGTAATCAATGAAACGCAGACACCAAAAATGCTAAATGCCAAAACTAAGCCCCGCAATCGATGCTTGGGGCTAAAGAATATTTTTCTAATTAATGACATTACTTAAGTTA
>CAWULH010000012.1:0-16667 GCA_963923215.1 uncultured bacterium | reverse complement strand
CACGTTTCTGAACTTTCTTGGAAGCATATAGATCACCCAAGTGAAGTAGTAGAAGTGGGCGATGAGGTAACTGTTGAAGTTTTAGAAGTTGATTTTGAGCGTGAGCGCGTATCGCTTTCACTCAAAGCAACACAGGAAGATCCATGGCAGGCCTTTGCTCGGACACACACAATTAATCAAGTTGTGCCAGGCGAAGTTACAAAACTTGTTCCATTCGGAGCTTTTATTCGAGTATTTGAAGGTATAGAAGGACTTGTACATATTTCTGAATTGGCAGAGCGCCATGTTGAAATTCCTGAGCAAGTTGTTCAAGTTGGCGACAAGTTATTTGTGAAGATAATTGATATTGATTTAGAGCGTCGTCGAATCTCACTTTCATTAAAGCAGGCTAATGAAGGTCACGAAGTTGAAGTTGAGGCATTTGATCCAACTCAATATGGAATGACTGCACGTTATGATGCCAATGGAAATTTCATATATCCAGAAGGTTTCGATCCTGATACACAAGAGTGGAAGCCAGGATATGAAACACAGCGCGAAGAGTGGGAACGCCAATATGCCGAAGCACAGGCCCGTTTTATGGCTCATCGCAAGCAGAAGCAGGAAGCAAAAGCTGCGGACGCTGCTGCAGGAACAGAAGAAGTTCCTACCAACTAAATAACACTTTAAAAGCCCCGATTAATTTCGGGGCTTTTTTATTTCACAAGTAAGGTTCTACCATGTTGAAAGTTGCTCTTACTGGAGGCATCGGCTCTGGAAAAAGTGAGGCTGGAGCAATTTTTGAAAATTTAGGGGCAATCGTTGTTGATAGCGATCAACTATCGCGAGATGTTATTGAGCGGGGCACCCCAGGCTTTGATGAAGTTGTTGATGCTTTTGGAGATCAAATTCTTACAGATGGATTGATAGACCGCAAAAAATTGGCGGAATTGGTCTTTAGTAACCCTGAAAAAAGAAGAGAATTAGAGAAGATCGTGCATCCAAAGGTTCGCGAAATCTTTGAGAACATCGTCAAGGCTGCTGGAGACGATTCTGTAATTATTAATCAAATACCTTTACTGGTTGAAACAAACGGAATGAAGAATTTTGATGTGGTCATAACTGTTTCGGCTCCTTTTGAGATAAGAAAAACGCGGCTATTAAAACGAGGGTTAAAGGCCCATGAGATTGATAATCGAATCAAGGCCCAAGTAAGCGATAGCCAGAGAGAAGCAGTCTCCGAATTTATAATTGATAACTCAGGTGATGAGTCTAATTTGTTAAGCCAAGTGGAGAATATATATAGGAATTTGAAGAACCGTGCGTCCCAAAACTGATTTGCAGCGGAAAGTAAATCCATTTGAGGTTATAAGCGAATACAAACCTTCTGGGGATCAACCAACCGCCATATCTGAATTAACCGAACGGATAAATCGTGGTGAGCAAGATGTAGTACTAATGGGAGCAACCGGCACAGGAAAATCTGCAACAACGGCATGGCTAATAGAAAAACTTCAACGACCGACTCTGGTTTTAGCACCAAATAAGACTCTTGCTGCCCAATTGGCAAATGAGTTTCGAGAACTTTTACCAAATAACGCTGTGGAGTATTTTGTTTCTTATTATGACTACTACCAGCCTGAAGCATATGTTCCGCAAACTGATACTTTCATTGAAAAGGATAGTTCAGTAAATAGTGAGGTCGAACGACTTCGTCACTCTGCAACAAATTCTCTATTAACCAGGCGCGATGTGGTTGTCGTAGCAACAGTGTCTTGTATTTATGGTCTGGGAACACCACAAGAGTATGTAGATCGGATGATTCCACTTTGCGTTGGTGAAGAGATTGAGAGAAATGCATTACTTCGAAAGTTTGTAGACATTCAATACAAGAGAAACGATATGGCTTTTGAGCGGGGAACTTTCCGCGTACGTGGAGATACGATTGAAATAATTCCCATGTATGAGGAACTGGCACTTCGAATTGAGATGTTTGGTGATGAAATTGAAAGACTTACAACTTTGCATCCATTAACAGGAGAAATTGTCCGGGACGAAGAGGAGATGTATATCTTTCCGGCCAGCCATTATTCAGCAAGTCAAGAGACTATGAATAGGGCCATTAGCGAAATTGAATCTGAAATGGAATTAAGAGTTAAAGAATTTGAGAGACAGAATAAATTATTGGAAGCGCAGAGATTAAGAATGCGGACAACATTCGATACTGAAATGATTAGACAATTAGGCTTCTGCTCTGGCATTGAAAATTATTCACGATATATTGATGGCCGCGCTCCTGGGTCGCCACCGAATTGTCTACTCGATTATTTTCCTGAGGATCTCTTGGTTGTAATTGACGAGTCTCATATAACTGTCCCACAAATTGGAGCCATGTATGAGGGCGATGCTTCACGAAAACGGACACTAGTTGAACACGGATTTCGATTACCGAGCGCGCTTGATAATCGACCTCTTAAATTCGATGAGTTTTTAGAACGTAAAGGTCAGACCGTCTATTTATCTGCAACTCCTGGCAAGTATGAATTGGAGAAAACAAAAGGTGAGTATGTAGAGCAGGTAATTAGACCAACTGGTTTAGTAGATCCGAAAATTGTAATAAAGCCAACAAAGGGGCAGATTGATGACCTACGTGCAGAGATAGTCAATCGTGCCGAACGAGGCGAGAGAACGCTAGTCACAACTCTTACGAAAAAAATGGCAGAAGATTTAACTGATTACTTTCAGGAAACTGGCGTGAGAGTTAGATATCTACATTCAGAAGTGGATACGCTTCGAAGAGTTGAATTACTTCGCGAGCTTCGAAGTGGAGAGTACGATGTTCTTGTAGGTATTAACTTACTTCGAGAAGGATTAGATCTTCCAGAAGTTTCTTTAGTTGCGATTTTAGATGCCGATAAACAGGGATTTCTCAGGTCGGTTACATCATTAATTCAAACTATTGGTCGTGCAGCACGAAATGTCTCAGGCGAAGTACACATGTATGCCGATACCGTTACGGATTCAATGCAGAAAGCAATAGATGAGACGAATAGACGTAGGGCAAAACAAGTTGCTTACAATAAGGAGCACGGTATTGATCCAACGCCACTTCGGAAAAAGATTGCAGATATCACCGACCTCATTGTGAAAGAAGTTGATGACACAGAAGATTTGATGGTCGGGTCACATCGAAGCAAGGCAGTCATTCCTGGATTTGGACAGGATGCCAAGTCGCTTCCGAGACAGGAGCTAATCGCTCTCATAGACTCACTCACCGAACAGATGAAGTCAGCCGCAGCCCAGTTGCAATTCGAAGTAGCAGCGAGACTTAGAGATGAAATTCGAGAGTTGAAAAAGGAGTTACGTGCAATGATTGAGGCGGGGAATTGAAAGCAGATCAATTAATTGTTCGTGGAGCAAGAGAGCATAATTTAAAGAACGTTTCAGTTGAGTTGCCAAGAAATTCACTAATTGTCTTTACTGGACTTTCAGGTTCTGGGAAGTCTTCTTTAGCGTTCGACACAATATTTGCTGAAGGTCAACGGAGATATGTCGAATCTTTATCCGCGTACGCCAGGCAATTTCTTGGACAGATGGATAAACCAGATGTCGATTTTATTGAAGGTTTATCTCCGGCTGTTTCCATAGATCAGAAATCTACAAATCGAAACCCAAGGTCTACGGTGGGAACGATTACTGAAGTTTATGATTACTTAAGGCTCTTATTCGCTCGTGCAGGGAAGCCCCACTGTCCGAATTGCGGCAAGGCAATCACGCGGCAAACCCCACAGAACATTGTTGACCAAGTCCTTTTAATGGAAACTGGAACTAAATTCCTAGTACTTGCACCTGTAATAAGAGCCCGTAAAGGTGAATTCGCAGATTTATTTAAGGATTTTGTAACTCAAGGATTTTCCCGAGTTCGAGTGGATGGAACTGTTTATCCGATTGAAGAAGTTCCAAAGTTAAAGAAACAAGAGAAACACACCATTGAAGTTGTGGTGGATAGGCTGTCAGCAAAGGCCGAATCAAAGACGAGAATTACTGATTCAATCGAAACAGCCCTTAGGCTTGCAAACGGACTTGTAATCCTAGATTTTATCGATGAGAAAAATAAAAAAGATAAAGAACGCACCTATAGCGAGCATTTGGCTTGCCATGATTGCGGACTTTCTTTTGAGGAATTAGAACCTAGATCATTCTCATTTAATTCACCTTTTGGTGCCTGTACCGAATGTACGGGTATTGGTACCAAATTAGAGGCAGATGAAGAATTGATTATTCCTAATGACGATCTAAGTATTGTTGAAGGTGCTATAGCACCTTGGGCGTCACGTGCTACATCAGAATACTTTCACAGACTATTAGAAGCACTAGCCAAAGACTTGAATTTTTCTCTGACAATTCCATGGAAGAAACTCTCTGCAAAAGCTAAGGATGCAATTCTTCACGGGTACGACTATGAAGTCCACGTTAAGTATAAGAACCGATATGGCAGAGTTCGAAATTACTCTACTGGCTTTGAGGGAGTTATAAATTTCATCGAACGGAAGCATCAGGAGACAGATAGCGATTTTTCCCGTGAGAAATATGAGTCATATATGCGGGAGACTCCTTGTGCAAAATGTGGCGGCAGTAGATTAAAACCTGAGGTCCTTGCCGTAACAATTGGTGGAAAGAATATTTCTGAAATATGTAATCAATCGATTGATGAATGTGCCAAATTTCTCAAAGAAGTAAAATTGGGTGAACGAGAAAAGAAAATTGCCGAACGAGTATTTAAAGAAGTTAATGCTCGTTTGGGTTTTTTACTTGATGTCGGATTAGATTACTTAACTCTGGCAAGAGCGGCCGCTACCCTTTCAGGTGGGGAAGCGCAGCGCATCCGTCTTGCTACACAAATCGGCTCAGGACTTGTTGGTGTTCTCTATGTTTTAGATGAACCGAGTATTGGATTGCACCAACGCGATAATCGAAGACTTATTGACACACTTACAAGACTTCGAGATCTTGGAAATACTCTAATCGTTGTTGAGCATGATGAGGAGACTATTAGAACAGCGGATTGGATTGTAGATATAGGTCCAGGTGCGGGAGAGCATGGTGGAAAAGTTGTTTCATCTGGTAACTACGAGCAACTAATCAATTCAAAAGATTCAATTACAGGTGCGTATCTGGCGGGCCGCACAAAAATTGAAATTCCCAAGAGACGTCGCCCAATTGATCCTAAACGGAAATTAGTCGTAAAAGGTGCGCATGAAAATAATTTAAAAGGTGTCGATGTTGAATTTCCTCTTGGAAATTTCGTATCGGTTTCAGGAGTTTCTGGTTCCGGCAAATCTACCTTGGTAAATGAAATTCTCTACACCGTTCTTGCAAATAAACTTAATGGAGCAAGACTAGTACCCGGCAGACATAAAACTATTACTGGACTTGAGCATTTAGATAAGGTTGTTCACGTCGATCAGTCGCCAATTGGTCGTACGCCAAGATCTAATCCAGCGACCTACACTGGCGTTTTTGATAAAGTGCGCGCTCTTTTTGCCGAAACATCTGAAGCAAAAGTACGTGGGTATGAACAAGGACGTTTCTCTTTTAATGTCAAAGGCGGCAGATGTGAAAATTGTGCTGGAGATGGCACCATTACAATTGAAATGAATTTCTTGCCAGATGTGTATGTACCTTGCGAAGTGTGCCATGGCGCAAGATATAACCGAGAAACACTAGAAGTTCATTATAAAGGTAAGACTATTGCGCAAGTTTTGGATATGTCGATTGAAGAAGCTGGTAAATTTTTTGAGAATGTTCCAGCTATTTCAAGATATCTTAAAACTTTGAATGATGTTGGTCTGGGCTATGTGCGACTGGGCCAATCTGCACCAACACTCTCTGGTGGGGAAGCACAACGTGTAAAACTAGCAACTGAACTGCAACGACGTTCAACTGGTAGAACAATTTATGTATTAGATGAACCAACTACTGGTTTACATTTCGAAGATGTTCGCAAACTCTTAATTGTCTTAAATCGTTTGGTAGATACGGGGAATACAGTAGTAGTCATTGAGCATAATTTAGATGTAATTAAATCTTCAGACTGGGTTATTGATCTAGGACCTGAGGGTGGAGCGCGTGGAGGCGAAGTTCTTACAGTCGGAACCCCTGAGGATGTGGCTAAGATAAAAAGTAGTTATACAGGTAAATTCTTAGCTGAAGTTTTGAAATAATCTCTTGCTATGTCTGATCCACAGAGTTATCGACCAAAGGATATTCCAACCGAGCCAGGGGTTTATCGATTCTTTGATGTAAAAGATAGAGTTATTTATGTTGGTAAAGCAAAAAATCTTAAGAATCGTCTCAACTCCTATTTTCAGAGTAATCTCCAAGCAAAAACTTACAAGATGGTCCATACCGCAGTCCGTGTTGATTGGACAATAGTCAAAAGTGAACTAGAAGCACTCCAATTAGAATTTAACTGGATCAAGCAAGAGAGTCCAAAATTCAACATTCAATTTAGGGACGATAAGTCATATCCATATTTGGGAATATCTATTGAGGACGAATTTCCAAGATTATTTATAACGCGAAAAAGAAATGGTAAGGGTGTTAAGTATTTTGGACCTTACGCACACGCCTGGGCACTTCATTCGACATTTGATGTCCTGCAAAAGTTATACCCGATTCGTACCTGCCAAGATCGAAACTTTGAATTGGCTAGAAAAAATAACCGTAACTGTTTATTAGGGGATATTGGTAAATGTGCGGCTCCTTGTGTTGGAAGAGTCTCAAAAGAAGAGCATCTACAAATCGGTAAGAATTTAATCAAATTTGTAGAAGGAAATCCGAATGATCTACTTTTGGAATTAGAGCGGCAAATGGCAGCAGCTTCTTCCTCTGAGGAGTTTGAACGTGCCGCAAAAATACGAGATCAAATACATGCAATAAAGAGATCAGCAGAGACTGCTGGTACTTTTCTGAGCGAGACTATTACTGCTGATCTAATTGCGGTGCACGAAGATATTACTCATGCCGCAGTAACTCTCTTTAAGGTGCAAAATGGAAGAATTAATAGCAGTAAGTCTTGGATCATTGATTTCTCAGAAGTCGTAGAAGATGGAAGCTTATTGCAGGCGGCTCTTGTGAAAATCTACTCCGAGTTTGTGCCACCATCTGAAGTTCTTGTAAATGTTTCACTCGATAATGACGGAATTCTTGCGGATTACCTAACTGAAATCTCTGGGCACAGAGTTCATATTTCACAACCATTAAAAGGTGAAAAATTCGAATTGATGCAAACTGTAAAACGAAATGCACATGAAGCTTTAGTTCAATATTTAAGTAAGCGTTCAAATGATGCTGCAGTTTCTGGCCGTGCGCTAGAGGAAATATCTACTGCCTTAGATCTTGTCGAGATTCCCCTTCGCATAGAATGTTTTGATATTTCAAATACCCAAGGAACTAATAGTGTTGGCTCGATGGTGGTCTTCGAAGATGGACAACCAAAGAAATCTGATTACCGCCGCTTTGCCATAACTGAAGTTGACATAATTGATGATAGCCGCGCGATTGCCAATGTTATTACAAGACGATTTAAACGATATTTGGCGGAGAAAGATGTAAATGCAGAGGAAGTTGCAATTGCAGGTGGAAAACAGGGCAAATTCGCTTACCCACCTCAATTAATTGTTGTTGATGGAGGTAAACCTCAGGTAAATTCAGCCGCTCGAGCACTAGCAGAATTAGGAATTTCTGAAATTGCGCTAGTTGGTCTGGCAAAGCGATTAGAGGAAGTCTGGTTACCGGACTCGAAAGATCCAATAATCCTGCCAAGAAATTCCGAAGGTCTTTATCTTCTGCAACGAATTCGAGATGAAGCACACCGTTTTGCAATAAATTTCCATCGCAGTAAGCGATCAAAAGTAATGCTGGAATCGCTTTTAGATGAAATCCCACAACTTGGCGAAGTACGAAGATTGGCACTTCTCGAAAGGTTTGGATCGGTAAGTGCACTTAAGAAAGTTGACCAAAGTGAGTTGGCAAAAGTGCCTGGAATTGGGGAAAAACTTGCCGCTTTAATTGTTAGCCACCTATCGACTACCGAGTCGATGAATATTGATACAGAAAGCGGCGAGATTAAAAGTAGTTGATAGCCTTAACCTATGACCGATAAAGAGTTAGTCGTCATTTCAGGGATGAGTGGTGCGGGACGTTCAACAGTCGCTCATACTTTAGAAGATTTAGGATGGTACGTAGTAGATAACTTGCCTCCATCCATGTTGGCTAACCTTTATGAGTTATCTTCACGAAGCACAAGTTCAGTTGCGGTAGTAATTGATGTTAGAGGGCGCGAATTTTTTGATGATTTAACAACTTCATTATCCGAATTAGCCGATAAGGCAATTGCAAGGAAAATCCTTTTCGTAGATGCAGCGGATGATGTATTGGTGCGAAGATTTGAATCAACACGTAGACCACATCCACTTCAAGGAAATGATCGTATTCTCGATGGAATCTCAAAAGAACGAGAACGACTGCGTGAAGTCCGCTCTGTGGCAGATATTGTGATTGATTCATCGAATTTAAATATCCACCAATTAGATAAGAAAATTATTGAAGTGTTTGGAAGTGAAAATGATGCAGATTTGAAAGTGAATATTCTTTCCTTCGGATATAAATACGGCATCCCGGTAGATGCCGATCTTGTAATGGATTGCAGATTTATACCGAACCCTCATTGGATACCAGAATTACGTCCACTAAATGGTCTCGATAAACCTGTGAGTGATAACGTGTTAATGGCAGAAAACGTCGCTGAGTTTCTTGATAAATATCAAGATCTTTTTCAAACTATGTCAAATGGTTTTATAAATGAAGGTCGGAAATTCTTAACCTTAGGAGTCGGTTGCACAGGTGGAAAACATCGAAGTGTTGCAATTGGCGAGGAATTAGCCAGAAGATTAAATGGAAAAGTTCATGCTTCTGGGAAGAAAATTTCGGCGGTTACAATCCACAGAGATTTAGGTAGAGAAGTTTAGAAGTGTCCAATCCTAAGGTTGTTGCATTAGGGGGAGGTCATGGTCTTGCTGCAACCCTTTCCGCACTTCGAAAAGTTACTTCGAATATCACAGCTGTTGTAACAGTTGCAGATAACGGTGGGTCAAGTGGGCGATTACGAACAGAATTTAATTCACTTCCTCCAGGAGATTTACGAATGGCATTGGCAGCTCTTTGTGCTGATGATCAGTGGGGCCGTTCTTGGGCTGAAATTATGCAGTATCGATTCACAAGCAATGGCGAAATGAATAATCATGCTTTAGGAAATCTACTTCTAACCGCACTCTGGGATAGGGATGGAGATCCAGTTGCGGGGATTGATCGAGTCGGAGAATTACTAAAAATTGTAGGCCGAGTTCTACCGATGGCCCTGGAACCTTTAGATATAGAGGGGGAATTTGAAAATAATGGAGTTATTTCAAATATCCGCGGGCAGATACAGGTTGCCACAGCTACGGGAAATATAAAGTCACTTAAATTAATTCCAGATAATCCAAAAGCAACGCCGCAAGTGATAAGTGCAATTTCAAAAGCAGATTATTTAACTATTGGACCAGGTTCGTGGTTTTCAAGTGTGATGCCACACTTTTTGATGAAAGAGCAAGCGGAGGCAATACTTAATTCAAATGCGCAGAAAGTAATTATTTTGAATCTTCAAGAGGATTTAATTTCAGGAGAGTTTGCAGGAAATAGCGCTTCAGAGCATCTAGATCTAATACTTTCTCACATACCATCTCTCAAAATTAATTATGCAATTGCTGATGAAAGTGTGGCGAAAATTGGGGAAATGCTCTCCAAATCGGTAATCAATATGGGCGGAGAACTTATATTAGGTGATTTTGCGCATGAAAAAGGAAAAAATCACCACGATATAGACAAATTGGCATCGGTTTTCTCGCACATTTTCCATTGATTTTTGCTTAGATTGCCCTCATGGCAATGACAGCATCATTGAAAGATGAATTGAGCCGCCTTTCGGTAAATAAACCCTGCTGCCGAAAAGCTGAAGTATCTGCAATTCTTAGGTTTGCTGGAGGACTTCATATATCTGGTGGGAAGATCTCCATCGAGGTCGAACTTGATACCGCTCAAACAGCTAGAAGAATTCGAAAAGATATAAGTGAGATATTTGGACACGAATCTGAATTAGCTATTCTCTCTCCGAGTGGAATTCGAAAGGGAAGTCGATATGTTGTGCGGGTTATCACCGATGGTGAAGCACTAGCAAGACAGACAGGTTTGGTAGATGGAAATAACCGGCCAATTCGCGGCTTACCACCGCAAGTTGTCTCCGCAGGAATATGTGATGCAGAAGCAGCATGGCGAGGGGCTTTCCTTGCACACGGTTCACTAACTGAGCCAGGAAGATCTTCCGCTTTAGAAATAACTTGTCCAGGTCCGGAGGCTGCGCTTGCACTTGTTGGAGCTGCACGTCGATTGGGAATTACTGCAAAAGCTCGTGAAGTAAGAAATATAGATCGAGTAGTTTTACGTGATGGCGATGCCATCTCTGCTCTCTTAACTAGGCTTGGTGCGCATGAAAGTGTCCTTGCTTGGGAAGAACGACGTATGCGTCGTGAAGTCCGGGCAACTGCAAATCGACTTGCAAACTTTGATGATGCAAATTTACGTCGCTCGGCACGTGCGGCTGTTGCTGCGAGTGCACGAGTCGGACGAGCAATGGAAATTCTTGGGGAAGAGATTCCGGGACATCTCCGTGAAGCAGGTGAGTTAAGAATTAAATTTGGGCAAGCGAGTCTTGAGGAGTTGGGTTCGCTAGCCTCGCCACCAATGACTAAAGATGCGATTGCAGGGCGTATCCGCCGACTACTTGCTATGGCCGATAAACGTGCTCACGATTTGGGGATTCCAGACACTGAAGCGGGACTCTCACCCGAACTTCTTGGCTAACTTCCGTTCAATTTACCAATTGGTAGCCTGATAGAGTTACGCCCACTACAGCGCTGTGGCTGCTTTATTAAGTTAATTAATTTTTCAGAGTGAGGATTTACCGTGGTTCGTGTTGGAATTAATGGATTTGGACGTATTGGACGTAATTTTTTTAGAGCAGCATTCACACAGAAGGCAGATATTGAAGTAGTTGGCATCAATGACCTAACTGATGTGAAGACACTTGCCCATCTTTTGAAGTACGACTCAATACTTGGTCGCTTCGAAGCAACAGTCACACACACAGATAATTCAATTACCGTAAATGGTAAAACAATTCGAATTTTTGCAGAGAAAGATCCAGCCAACCTACCTTGGAGTGAAGTAAAGGCAGATATTGTTATTGAATCTACTGGCTTCTTCACTAAGGCGGCGGATGCAAAGAAGCATATCGCGGGAGGTGCGAAGAAAGTTATCATCTCTGCCCCTGCGACTGATGAAGATGTAACGATTGTTATGGGCGTCAACCATGATAAATATGACTCAGCAAACCACAACATCATCTCCAATGCTTCGTGTACTACAAATTGCCTGGCACCAATGGCCAAGGTTCTTGATGAGGAATTTGGAATTGTTCGTGGACTCATGACGACAATTCATGCTTATACAAATGATCAAGCCATTCTCGATCAACCACATAAGGATCTACGTAGAGCCCGTGCAGCGGCAGTTTCTATTATTCCTACATCTACTGGTGCAGCTAAAGCAATCAGCCTCGTTCTCCCTAATTTGAAGGGTAAATTGGACGGTTACGCTCTTCGCGTTCCAGTTCCAACTGGATCCGCTACTGATTTAACAGTGGAACTTTCTAAGGAAGTTTCCGCAACAGATATAAATGCAGCCATTAAGAAGGCTTCTGAGGGTTCTTTAAAGGGATACCTTTCATATACAGAAGACCCAATTGTCTCAGCTGATATCGTAACTGATCCAAGTTCCTGTATTTTCGATGCTGGATTGACCAAGGCAATCGGTACAACCGTAAAAGTTGTTGGCTGGTATGACAACGAGTGGGGATATTCAAATCGACTAGTGGATCTAGTTGGATTTGTCGGCAAGAAACTTTAATGTCAATAAAAACTCTCGCAAACTCTGACGTTAAGGGCAAGCGAGTTCTGCTTCGCTGTGATCTGAATGTTCCTTTGAAAGAAGGATCGATAACAGATGATGGGCGAATCCGGGCCTCACTTCCAACTATTAAAAATTTAGTTGAAAATGATGCGGCTGTAATTATTGTTGCCCATCTCGGAAGGCCAAAAGGGGAGAGAAAAGCCGAACTTTCACTTGCCCCAGTTGCAAAACGACTCTCTGAACTTTTAGGCAAAGAGATTAAATTTATTCCT
The DNA here is from genome assembly GCA_963923215.1 of uncultured bacterium. Taxonomy (GTDB): domain Bacteria; phylum Actinomycetota; class Actinomycetes; order Nanopelagicales; family Nanopelagicaceae; genus AAA044-D11. Next base: position 4,347 of record CAWULH010000012.1, on the reverse strand, counting down.
TCAGCCGTAGGGGCTGCTAATGAATTATCTTCACTTAAGAATGGTGAAATTGCACTTCTTGAGAATATTCGCTTTGAATCTGCAGAAACTAGTAAAGATGAGTCCGAACGTGCTGTTCTTGCAAAAGAATTAGCATCGTATGCAGATTTCTTCGTTAGTGATGGTTTTGGCGCGGTACATAGGAAACATGCTTCAGTTTATGACATCGCGAAATTACTTCCTCATGCTGCTGGATTATTAGTAACGGCAGAAATCGATGTGCTAAAGAGATTAACAGAATCTCCGCAAAGACCTTATGGTGTGGTTTTAGGTGGGGCCAAAGTTTCAGACAAGATTGGCGTTATCGAAAATCTTCTAGACAAAGTAAATGTCCTTGCAATAGGCGGCGGCATGGTTTTCACATTTCTTGCTGCGCAAGGAAATGAAATAGGAAAATCACTTGTCGAAACCGAACAAATTGTTACAGTCGAAGAGATTATTAACCGAGCTAAAAAACTGGGGATAAAACTTTTACTGCCTACAGATATCGTGGTAGCTCCAGAATTTACGGCGACTGCAACCCCTACAGTTGTTCTAGCTACAGAGATGCCAGTTGATCAAATTGGTTTAGATATTGGCCCAGAAAGTGCTAAGAATTTCGCAATGGAAATCGAAAAATGTAAAACAGTATTTTGGAATGGTCCTATGGGAGTCTTCGAATTTCCAAATTTTGCTAATGGAACAAAGGTAGTTGCCGATGCTCTGACTAAAATCTCCGGAATTTCAGTTGTTGGAGGTGGCGATTCAGCGGCAGCGGTCCGTGCCCTTGGATTCAAAGATTCCGAATTTGGTTACATATCAACTGGCGGCGGCGCTTCTTTAGAGTATTTAGAAGGCAAGGAACTTCCAGGAATAACAGCACTTGAATAAGGGGATGAAATGCGCAAACCACTGATTGCCGGTAATTGGAAGATGAATCTAAATCACTTAGAAGCTATTGCTGTTACTCAGAAACTTTCATATTCTTTGGATGATAAAGATTATGACGCGGTTGATGTAACCGTAATTCCACCCTTCACTGATCTCCGGTCGGTCCAGACTCTTGTTGACGGTGATCGACTCCGCCTCACCTTTGGAGCACAGGATCTCTCTCCTGAAGTAAGTGGTGCATTTACGGGAGATATTTCTGGGGGAATGTTGCATAAACTTGGTTGCACCTATGTTGTCATTGGACATTCGGAACGAAGATCAATTCATTCAGAGAGTGACGAATTAGTAAATCGGAAAATCAAGGCCGCTCTTGCAAATGAATTAACACCTATTTTCTGCATTGGTGAAGAGTTAGCAATCCGGGAAGCAGGCACACATGTTGAATATGTTTTAGATCAGGTCCGCAACGGCTTAAAGGGATTCCATAAACCTGATTTAAAGAAAATAGTTTTCGCTTACGAACCTGTATGGGCAATCGGAACTGGCAAGACCGCGACACCCGAAGATGCAGAGGAAGTTTGTGCGGCAATCAGAAATGAACTTATCAAAATTGGATCGCCTGAAATTGCGGAGGCTGCCAGAATTCTTTATGGTGGCTCAGTTAAGTCATCAAATATCGTGGAAATTATGCGTAAAGAGAATGTGGATGGGGCATTAGTTGGTGGAGCGAGCCTAGATCCTGAGGAGTTTGCTCGAATCGCCAAGTTCCATCGGGTGGCAGGTTAAAAGTACGGGTATCCTTACCCAGTTATTGGATTGAAAGGTAAATTGTGGTTTTAGCTCTATCTATCTTGCTCGCTATTACGAGCATTCTGATGATTCTTCTCGTTCTTCTCCATAAGGGAAAGGGAAGCGGACTTTCCGATTTATTCGGTGGTGGAATTTCATCTACCTACGGCGGGTCATCTGTTGTTGAGAAAAATCTTGATCGAATTACAATCGTAGTCGGGGGACTCTGGTTTGTTGGAGTAATTGCCCTCTCTTTAGTTTTAAAGAAGTAAAACCCAAAAAAGGAGTACGTTAAATGGGAAGTGCAATTCGTGGTAGCCGTGTCGGCGCTGGCCCTATGGGCGAGGCAGAACGTGGTGAAGCTATTGCGCGCTTTCGTGTTTCTTATTGGTGCGCAAATGGACATGAGACACGTCCTTCATTCGCTCAAGAAGAAGGTGTTGAAATTCCAAAGGAGTGGGACTGTCCCCGTTGTGGCTATCCTGCTGGTTTAAATAAAGATAAACCACCTATGCCAATAAAGAACGAGCCTTACAAGACTCACCTTGCTTATGTGAAAGAACGTAGAACTGAGGCAGAGGCAAAGAAGATCCTAGAAGATGCACTTAAGCGTCTTCGGGGTGAAGATTAAAGTTTCTTAACAGCTTCTAAAATTCTCTTTATACCAGAGTCTCGTTTCTTAAAATGTATTCTCATTAGGGGGAAGTTTCTAGATGTAAGTGCATCTCCATCCCCAAGGGCTTGAGCCATCAATAATGTGTGGAACGAGAAGTTTTTACCCGGAATATGCAAATCTTTTGAATTTTCGCCAGTTATTTGGAGGAAGGCTCCATTTGGCTGACCACCTTTATGAAATTGACCTGTTGAATGTAAAAACCTTGGGCCCCAACCGAAAGTTGTAGCAGTTTTAGTTTTATCTGCAATTAATTCTCTTATCTTACTTATTTCAAAATCACTCTCGCGGTTTAGGTATGCCATTACTGCAACATAGCCAAATTTAGGCAGAAAAAATTTTGCTAATGCTTCGTCTAATGACGAAAAAATATCTTCTGCATAAATCAAGAGATCGTCATCCTCGTATACAGAATTAGGTACTTTAATTTGGCCATTCCATTTTTCTAGTAAGGCACTGGTGCGCTCTTTTGCTTCGGTCACATTTGGCTGATTAAAAGGATCAACTTTTAATCCTCGGCCTAAAAGGGCAGTGACCCATTCCCAGAAAATAAATTGCTCAGACAAAGAACCTGATACTGAAAGATCGCCCTCACCTTCAGTGAAGGTAATTAAAGGAATATCTCCTGATATTTCAGCTTCAGAAGATTCAATAACTACAGGAATTCTACCTACTCCATCTTTACCAGTTGACTCTGCAATTAATTGTTCTATCCAATCGGAGAGGCCGGGCACATTTGAATTCGCATCTGTGAAAGCAATTGCTTGAGTGGCTTCTTGCAGTAGGAGAGTGGCAACCTTAACTACAGACGAGTCATTTTCTATAAACAATTTAGCAGATTCCGCCGCATCATTTAATATCTTTTGAATATCAATTCCCATTAAATAGGCAGGCACTAGACCAAATGCACTAAGCGCACTGAATCGGCCCCCAACATTAGGATCCGCATTGACCACCTGATATCCAGATAACCTAGCATTTTGATCTAAAGGTGAATTTGGGTCCGTAATGATAACTATATGATTTATTGGATTTAATCCGGCATTTGTAAACTCATTTTCAAAGAATGCTTTATGTGAAGCGGTCTCAATTGTTGAACCAGATTTGGAACCGATAATTATTAAACAACTCTTCAAATCATTCGGTAATGCATATGCAATCTGTTCCGGGTCAGTGGAGTCCAAGACTGTAATAGCCTTCTTGTAACTCTTTCCAAAGACCTCAGGAGCGAGCGATGAACCACCCATTCCGCAGAGAATTATTTTCTGATGCCCTAAATTCGAAGACCATTTATTTAATTTCTCTAATTGTGGCAAAAGTGAGATCGATGAATTCGGAAGATCAATCCAATTAAGCCTAATTGCGGCTTCTGCAGTTGCAGCTTGGCCCCACAATGTCGGATCTTTTTTGGCGAGTTTTTCGGTTATTGAATTAAGGTCTATTGCCAAGAAACCTTCTGAATCATATTTCTGTAAGAGCGGTCCACTAATTTTTATCATTTTTTTATGACTGATTTAACTTTGGTTATAACATTTTCGACGGTAAAACCATATTCTTTAAAGAGGGTACTAGCGCTACCTGATGCTCCAAAATGCTCAAGTGAAATGATCTCGCCTTCATCGCCAACAATTTCTCGCCAACCCTGAGATACACCTGCTTCGATGGCAACTCGCGCTTTTACTGATTTTGGGAGAACTCGCTCTCTATATTCATTGGAAGTCTCTCTAAACCATTCAAGGCACGGAGCACTTACCACTCGAACATTTATGCCACTTTCTTTCAAGGTTCTTGCTGCAGAAATCGCAAGTGAAACTTCTGATCCAGTTGCAATCAATATTGCATCGGGTGTTCCATCAGAATCGCAAATTACGTAAGCCCCATTTGTTAAACCCTCCGCTGAACCACAAGAATCGCGATCAACTACTGGAAGATTCTGCCTGCTTAAAATTAAGCCCACCGGTTTACGGCGTCTAATT